>NZ_CP006681.1:300000-600000 GCF_000565175.1 Spiroplasma culicicola AES-1
AGTTGATGGTAAAAAATTTAACAATGAAGCATATAAAGTTGAAGAAACTGAATTTAATAATTCAAAAAGTTTAATGACTTTAAAAGATTTTAAAACTACAAAACATTACTTCAAATTAGTAGTTGCTCTTGCTTCTGCTGCAATGTTAGTTTTAGCTCTATATTCTTCATATGCATCTGCAAATGGAGATGAAGGTAATAGATACAATAAATTTGTATTGTTCAATGAAGGAGATGAAAATCCAATAAGAATTGGAGGAGATTTAATTACTTCATGAAACTTTGCATTAGGAATGTTTACATTCCAATCAAACTTATTAGTATCTGCATGATTTATTGTAGCTTTTATTAAAGGAGGCAATGAACATAAAGGTAAATTTACAAATTATCAATGAAGTTTAGCAATTTCAGGATACATTACTGTAACTTTTATTATTTTTAATTGTTTAATGTTGCCAACAATTCATACAGCTGGAACAGTTGATGGAAATCAAGCAACTTTATCTTGATGAATTGTAAATATCTTATTGCATACAGTATTTCCTTTATGCATGATTTTCTACTTTGTATTTTGATATAAAAAAGAAAATTTTGGAACAACAAAAGAATTATTTTCAAAAAGAAGAGTTATTGCAATTATTTCTTATCCAATATTCTATGCTTTATTTATTCTTGTTAGAGGAGAAATTTTATTTGCATCTTGAGGACAAAATTATTGATACTCAAAAGGAGCATGATTGTGACCTTATCCATTCTTAAACGTAAGAAATAGTGGATGACTTGGTTTACCAGGATGAGGGGCATTAATCTTTGCAGTGGGATTAATTAGTTCAATTTTAATTGGAACAAGTAGTTTATATAATTGATCTGTAAATAAATTAGAATTAAAAGCAAATAATAAAGTTGAAAAACAACCAAAAAAAGTAATAAAAAAAGATACTAAAAAAGCAGCAAATAAATAATAAAAAGATATTCATTCTTTTTACATATAGTAAAAATGGGCTTCTCCTAGAACCCATTTTTTGCATTTAATTGTATTTTATAGTCATATTGATATAATTAGTTTAAATCTTAAAGGGGGAAATTAATATGCCAAAAGATTTAAACAATTTAGTAGAAATTAGAGAAATTAATGGGGGAGACTTTTCACCAATCGTTTCTGCATTAGATTCAGGTAAAACATTACTTTGAGCAGTTAAAAGAGGGGATTTAGTTAACCAAGCTTTAGCTGAAGGAAGAGTTGAATTATTGAATGCAAACTGTGAATTAAAAGAAGAAGCAGCAAATTGTGGAACTTGTGGATGTGGTGAACCCGCTGATGCATTAGTTTACCTATGAAGAGACTAAAATAATAAAAATCCTTTTAAAAGGATTTTTTTATTTTCTTTTATAGTTTAGTCCAGTTAAGTTTTGAACTTTGGTTAATTTTTTATGAGCAATTTTTCTTGCTTTATTTGCTCCAAGTTCTAATCATTCATCAACTTGTTGAGAATTAAATAATTCATTATATCTTGTTTGAATTTTTGAAAGCAATTCTACTACAACATCTGCAACTTCATCTTTTAAAATACCATAATCTTTACCTTCAAAATGAGTTTCAACTTCCTCCATTGTTTTGCTTGTTAAAGAAGAGTAAATAGTTAATAAATTACTTACTCCAGGTTTGTTTTCTGGATCATATTTAATTAAATTCTCTGAATCGGTTATTGCTGATTTAATTTTTTTTCTAACTACATCTAAATCATCTAGTAAAGCAATGTAACTTTTTGGGTTACTTGCAGATTTCGACATTTTTTTACTTGGATCTTGTAAATCCATGATTTTTGAACCTAATTTAGGAGTGTATTCTTGAGGAATACTAAACATTTCTCCAAATTTATTGTTCATTCTTTCAGCAATATTACGCGTTAATTCAATATGTTGTTTTTGATCTTTTCCTACAGGAACAAAAGCTGGATCATATAAAAGAATGTCTGCAGCCATTAGTGAAGGATAAATTAATAAACCTGTAGGAATAAATTCAGTTCCATTTTCTGATTTAATTTTAGTTGATTTATCTTTAAATTGAGTCATTCTTTGCAATTCACCAATTGTTGTATTGCAAGTTAAAATTCACCCCAATTGAGCATGTTCTAAAACGTCACTTTGTACAAAAACTGTCGATTTATTGGGATCTAGTCCACATGCAAAATATAAAGTCACTAAGCTTTTGATATTTTTTCTCAAAATGTCTTTTTCAATTGGAACAGTAATACCATGCAAATTGGCTACAAAGATATACATTTCAAATTCTTCTTGTAAAGCAACAAAGTTTTTTAATGCTCCGATATAATTCCCTAAAGTAATTTGCCCAGTTGTAGTTATTGCTGATAACATTCTTTTTTTATCCATAAAATATTCTCCTTTTTAAAAACATTTAAACAATGTAATTATACATTTTAATATATTTTTGTAAAATATATTAGTAAAATAATAAAAGTTAAAGGGAGAAAAAAATATGTTTAAATTTAGTTTAATAAAAAATGATTATCAATCTAGTAATGGGTTTAGCAGTGAATTGATTGAAAATCTAATTGCAAGGGGCAATATTCTTGATGAAAAAGATCCAGATTATGTTTTTGTAGTTGGGGGAGATGGAACTTTTTTAAAGGCTGTTCAAATTTATCAAAATATATTAGACAAAGTTAATTTTATCCCTTTTAAATCAGGGGGTATTGGTTTTTTTACTAATAAGAATCGTATTGATGAGCTTGAAACTATTTTAGAAATGATTGATACTCAAAGTTATTTTGAAAATAGTTATGAATTACTTGAAATTAAAAATGGTGATAATAAGTTTTACATTACAAATGAAGCCAAAATTTTAAATGAAAAATCTGCAGTTTATATTAAGGTTTACATTAATGATGAATATTTAGAAACTTTCCATGGAACAGGTCTTGTAGTTTCTACTTCATCGGGAAGTACAGGATATATGAAATCAGCGGGGGGATCAATAATTTTACCCAAAGATGCTGGTATCTATCAAATTCAGGAATTATTTCCAATAAGTACTAATAAATATCGCACTTTAAATGCTCCAATGATTTTAAATAGTAATTATAAATTAACTTTAATTTTAGAAGATACAAATGAATTATTAATTTGTGATACTCAAGAAAGAAAAATTGTTGATAAAACAATTGAAATTAGTTTAAGTAAAACAAAAATTAATGTTGTAAGTCATATTGCCCCAAGAGATGTATTTGAAATTGGAGTTTTACGTGACATTTTTATCAGAGATAAAGAGCAGGTTAACTAATGGAATTAATTGCTTTAATAGCAGTAGCTATTACCTTTACTGTTTGTATCTTATCAATCATTGTTTATTTAAAGATTTCAAAAAGAATGGTTATAAAATATTCAAAAAATAAATTATTAAATGATACTAGTGCATTTACATATAAAAATATTGTAAATGCGCTTGGAACAATTGAAAATATTGTCAAAGTTGAAGAAAACAAGATTTTTTTAGTATCAATTAGTTTAGTTGATAAAAAACAACTTAAAAAGTTAACAGTTAAATATCAGATTGAACAAGACTACATAATTTTATCTGTTAAAGGATTTGATATTAATAATTTTTATAAAAAATTAACTTTAAATATAGAAAAAAGCAACTAATGTTGCTTTTTTCTAACGATATTTACGTTTGTAAGCATAACTGCCACCAATTAGAGTACGAGCATTATAACCTTGCTCTCTTAAAAAGCGTGCAGCTTCTCCACTTCTATTTCCAGCATTGCAAACTGTGACAATTAAACGATTTTTATCATCTCCTAAATAATTTTTATAATTCATTTGTAAATCATTTAGTTCAATGTTATTTGCATTTGGAACTCTAAATAAAGTTTCAAATTCATTGCGTGTTCTTACATCGATCACAAGAGCTTCATTTTCAATTTCTTTAAATTCTTCAACAGAAATATCTATCATTTTTTATTCACCTCAAGGTAATTATAACTATCTAAATAGAAAAAACTTTAATAATTAAGTTGTTTATTTCTTTTTATGATTAAAAAGATAAATAAACCAATTCCAGAAATTGAAATAATTAAATTTAGATATTTAACTCAATTATCAAAGCCAATAGTATTTGCTAAAGAAAATAAAGGCAAATATTGGAAAATCATTAAAAGTAAATTATTATTTAACTCATCATTAAAAGCAGCAATACTTAAAAAAGTTATTCAAAATAAATAATAAAGAGCAAAAAATAAGAAATATTTAAATACTTTATATTTATTTTGTAAAAAAGTTCCTAGATAAGTTATTAATAAACTAACAAAAAGGATATTTAATTGAATATTAAATAACATAAAATAGAGCTCTCAAATATCTTCTTTTTTAAAATAAGCAATAAATATGGTTATAAAGAAACAATTTAATAATAATTTTATTATTGTAAATATGGCAATGAAAGTTAAATTGAATTTAACTAAATATTGGCGATTTGAACCACAATATAAGATAAAACGATAGTTTTTATCAGAGACATTATCAATTAATGTTTTATATGAAATTAATAAAATTTCTGTTAATCCAGTAAACATTAATGTGACAAACATAAAAGTATAAATTCCATCTCCAACTTTATCATCTACATTTAAAATAAAATTAATTAAAGGTCCAATTGCAACCATAATTCAAAGAATTGTTGTTACAAGAATAATATAAATATTAGTTCTTATAATATAACCAGCTATTGTTTTTATTTTTATAAAATTATTCATGATTTAGATCTCCTATGTCAAAACTTTGGTTATATTGATTAATAAACTTATCTTTATCATTAATTGTTATTACATCACTTATTTGTTTTTGATTTAAAATAATTGCTTTTGAACAAACTTCAACAATTTCTTCTAAAATATGTGAACAATATATGACTGTTTTTGTAATTAGTTCAGTATTAATATAGTTAATTAATTTGGTTTTACTAACTGGATCTAAACCTGAAGTTATTTCATCAAAAATATATAAATCTTGTTCAAAACACAAAGAAGTACAAATTTTTAATTTTTGTCGCATTCCTGTTGAAAGATCTCTAATTAAAGTTGATGAATAAATATCAAAATTAAATAGTTCACTTAATTCTGTTAATTTATTTTCACGACCTAGTGTTAATTTTAAAATATAGTCAACATAAGTGACAACTCGCATATTTTCAGGTAAATCATTTTCATTTGAAATGTAGCAAATATTTTTAAGGTTAAATTTATTGTCTTTTATATTTAGATTATTAATTTCAATTTTGCCTTTCTTAGTTGTCAATAAGTCCAAAATTAGTTTTATTAGTGTAGTTTTTCCTGATCCATTATATCCAATTAAAGCTATATGATCTTGTTTTTCAATTTTTAGATTAATATTTTTTAATACTTCTTTCTTTCCAAAATTTTTATTTAAATCTTTTATAGTTATCATTTCATTCAATCCTTTTTCAAAAAAATTATAATTATTAATTTAAAAAATAGTAATATTAATTTTTTAATTTTACAGTTAAGTATTGTTGTTTATAAAAACATTAATAAAATAGTCATTTCTATAGAATTGTAGTATCTATAAATTCTAGTATTGCACTTATTTGCCACCAAGACTTAAAGGTAAAATTAAAGATTTTTTCACTAATTTATTGTTTATTAATATTTGTTTCACTTAAAAGTGTTATACAATTGAGATAGGCCATACAATGATAAATATATCTTTGGATTTATCATTAACAATGCACAGCCAAATATAATAAATTCTAAAGCAATTAAATATTCTACTATTATATAAGTGAAAGGCTAATTTATTTTAAAATTTAAAAATTCAATTATTAAATCTTTATGCCAAATTGTAATTTGAATTCTAATTAGTTTTTATTAAAAGGGGGAAATAATATTTATGTTAAAAGAAAAGATATTATCATATTTAATGATACAAGCAAAAGCATTAAAAATAATAAAACCTATTAATAAATTGTATGAACTTAAAGATTTTTCAAATAATATATTCTATTTAATTGTTGGTGAAACTGGGGGCTATATAATTTTTGATCCAGAATCAGGTCACGTCTATGAAAAATCTCAATCATTTAAAATTCCTTATAGTTTTAGTAACGAGATTGAAAATTTTTATCTTGGACCATTATGATATATTGAAAAAAATAATAACAGCATTAGACTTTTAGGACCAGAAGAGTTTGTTTTAAACAAAGAAGAAATGGAACTTTTACAAGAAAGTTTTAATGAAGTATTATTTAAAGCTCGTAATAATAAGAATGTCAAATCACTTGAATATATAAATTCTGATAATCAAATTTTTAAAATGCCAAGAGCTAAAATTGTGCGCATAAAAAACTATGAGTATATCATGACAAATAAACACCCACGTAATCATGAGGGTAGTTGTGGTTTTGTAGCAGCTTCATTAATTTTATATTTTTGATACAAAACCAAAAACAAGCAATTAATATCCAAATCATATCTTACTCCAAATGATGAACTAAATGATACTAGAGAGTTAGTTTCTATTGAAAATAACCTTAAAGATAAACTTGTTCATATAAATGATGGTGATCCAGAATCATGAGCTGCAACCGTTGCAAGTTGTTTAAGAGTATATTGTTTAGAAAAGAATATAAAGTGTTGAGCTGATTGAAAATTTTTCAAGGAAGGTTTAACTAACTCGATCAAACGCAACCAACCTGCGATATTTTTTGGTCTATTAAAAAAACCTTCTAATGATTTAAGTTCAGTTGGTTCAAAATTGAATCATGCTGTAGCTGTTTATGGTTATGAATATGGTTTTTGATCAAATAATTTTATTGTTAATTTCGGATGACAAGATCCTGGTGAAGTAATTTTATCTGAGTATACATCAGGATCAACAGCATTTTTTAAGCTTTTATAAAATTGACAGGAGTCTTTTATTATGAAAAACAAATTAAGTTACATATTAATTTTCACATTTTTAATTTCAATGATATCGAATGTAGTTTCTTGCTTCCCAAAGCAATTTGCAGATTATATCTATATTAAGTTGCCGTTTGAATTAAATCAGTTCATAAATTATGAAATAAATTATCAAGACAATTATACTAATATAGATCCTTGTTGCGATGATTATTTATATAAAAATACTATAAGTAGCTCAATTAAACCATTTTTAGAGTATGTTTATTGGGGTGAAATGGCTTATAAGTATAACCCCAAAGCTGAAGTAGATTTTATTTTAGATGAAAATGAAACCTATGCAATTGTAAAAAATAAAATGACCTATATTGAAGATGGAGTAGAAAAAATCTTAGAATATAATTTTTATGCTTATTGAGTTAAATTGGGTTATTTTACAATAGTGGGTTCAGACCAATACCATCACGCTTTTGGAAATTATAGTAGAAGGTTCTTTGATTACCTGGAATTCATCGAAGAATTAAAGCGAGATAAAATAAATTTATAATTAAGTCTTGGTAATTATACAAATTTTCCCTAAAAAGATGCATTTTATTTGTTGAGGTGTCATTATGGGCAGAGTTAAACAAATAGTAACATTTGTGAAAGATTTAGATCAAGAGCAATTTTTAACATGCATTGGTACAACTTGCAGACAAATTAAAGAAGGTTTGAAAATACATTAAATCAGATTGCACTGATTATAATACTTGCATAGGAATTGCAATTGATGAGCACAATGAAATATTTGTTGATAATACAATTACTAGAAAACTACAAGTAAAATATGTAGAAAAAGCCTTAACAAATGAACTTATTGAACAAGGTTCAACACTACAGATATGTAATCACTCTATCAAAGAGCTGCTACACAAACAAGACCACAAAATCTAGCCTTTAAAGGATCTGCTAATCTAGAAAATATATATAAGCATCTAGAAAAAGTTAGTAAACTATAATCAAATTTTAAAGAATTTATATATAAATTTCATGAATTAGGATTTAACAATATTAAAAAATACTTAAGATTATGAAAATGACAATATACAGAATGAAGAAAAACAAAAAAAGTCAGTTTAAAAACCTTTACTTTTTCCAATACCAAATTAATAAGTAAAATATAAATAGTTACAAATAATATTAGAAAATATCATATGATATTTACCTTTTATATGCAAAAATCCATCAATCTGATGGATTTTGAGGTTTTGCCAAGATTTAAAGGTAAAATTAAATCTTATTTTTAAATTAGTTGGTAAAAGAGACTAAAAATAAATTATAATTATTATGATTTTATTCTGTATATGTCACGGCCTTTTAAAAGAGTGACATATAAAAAGTTTTTAAAATAACACATAATTGAAATTGAATATATAAAGGAGAATTTTTAACTATGGCAGAAATTAAATTTATGGCCCTTGGTGGTCAAGATGAAAGAGGAAAAAACACATTTATCGTTAGTGTTGATGATGAATTATTTGTGTTTGATGTAGGAATTAAGTTTCCAGAAAGAAGTATTTTAGGGATTGATGTTGTAATTCCAAGTTTTGAATACTTAAAATCAAATGCAAAGAAAATCAAAGGAATATTTTTATCAAATCCAAGTAGTAATAATGCTGGAGCAATCAGTTACATTTTACGCGAAATTGATGTGCCTGTTTATTGCAATGAATTGACAACAACAATTTTAAAATACCGAAACTTAAAATATCGAATTAAAAATAGAGAAAATAACTTCAAAATTGTAAATGATAAAGAAATCATAAATTTTGGAAAAAATAAAATTGAAATCTTTAGAACTACTGCAAGTTTTCCAGAAACTTTTGGATTTGCACTTCATACAGAAAATGGAACAATTGTTTATGCTGGAGATTATATAATTGATGGAAATGAACAATCATGATTCTCAACAGATATGAATCATTTATCTGAAATTTCTAAAAAAGGAGTATTAGCATTAATTTCTGACTCAGAACATGCTTCAAGAATTGGTTATACTGTTCCAAATCACAGAATTGATAAATTCATTTCTGCACCAATGAAAGATATGAAAAGAAAGCTTGTTTTGGGAATGTTTGAAGAAGATGTATTCAAATTATTTGAAATTATTAAACAAGCAAAAGAACAAGGAAGAAAAATGGCAATTTATGGAAAAACATTGTCAAAAGTTGTTGAATCAAAAATTATTCAAGATTCATTAGCTGTTTCTAAAAGTGATATTATCTCTCTTGAAGAATATATGAAATCTGAAAATGGTATTTTAATTGTAACTGGAGCTGGAGATTTATTATATTCACGTCTTGCAAAAATTGCATCAGGAAATGATGAAAGTATTGAGTTTTCAGAAAATGATACTATTGTATTGGCAACTCCTCCAGCAGCTGGAGTTGAAAAAAGACATGCAGAAATTTTAGATGAACTTGCAAGAACTAATGCCAAAATTATTTCATTAAGTGAAAGAAATATTTGATCAATGAGAGCAAGTTATGAAGATATTAAATTAATGACAAGAATTATGAAACCAAAATGTTTCATTCCAATTAAAGGATTATACAAAGATTTCTTAAGCGCAGAAAAGGCTGCTAAAGAAGCTGGAGTTTCACCAGAAAATATCCAATTAATTAACAATGGACAAGTTTTAAAAATTACAAAAGAGGGTAAACTTGTAATCTCGGCTGAAAATATTAAAACAAGTGATGTTTATGTTGATGGTATTGGAGTTGGTGATATTGGTGCTGTTGTTTTAAATGAAAGAAAACAATTGGCAACTGATGGTGCTGTTATAATTGGGGCAAACATTGATGAAAAAACAAAAGAGTTAGCTTCTTTAATTGATATTCAAATGAGAGGTGTAATTTACATCCAAGAAGATAATCCAATTTTTAAATTGATGCAAAAGCAAATTATTGATATTTTGGAACGTCACAAAAATGATTCAAAAACTAATGGTACAGATTATGATTTAAATGTAATTAAGAAAGAAATTATTTCAAGAATTAGAAGTACTGTTAAACAAGAAACTGGTAAACAACCAATCGTTCTTGTAATTGTCAATGAAATTAATATTTCATCATTCTATGAACCAAAAAAACGTTAATATTTTAAAAACCAACCTATAGGTTGGTTTTTTCTATAAAATATATTAGAAATAAAACTAAAATGTATTAAAATCATATGGTAAGGGCAAAACTAAGGGTGACTTTTTTTATGAACAATTTCAATGAATTTGGAAATGGGTCAACTGACAATGATTCTGATAGAACAAGGGCAATGACTTTCCAAAAGAAACAAAGAAAACCTGATTCAATATCATGAATTGTTACAGCATTAGTATTATTTTTCTTGACAGTAATGTCATTGGGAAGAATTACAATTGTTGGACAATTATTAGATGATATTATTTTTACTTTGCCATTTGGATGATTTAAATATTTCTTATACTTATTATTTTTCATAGTTGATTTTGCTATATATTTTGGAATTAAATTTAAACCTAAAAAAAGATTTATTGCTATGGTTTTTGTAACTTGAATCATGATGTGTTGAATCATGACTTCAATTCTATTTATAGTAGCTCACTTAACTCAAGCACAAGATTTAAAAATTGAAAATTTTTGAAGTGAAGATATTTTAAAAGTATCTGTTTCTTCTTATTTTGAGCACTGAAAAAATCACTCTTATTTTGGAACTGAAGATCCACATTGATTAATTTCTAGTCGCGATAGTTACTTTACTAGTTGAGCTGGTGGGGGAATGTTTGGTGCTGTTTTAAATGGAATTGGTTCATATACAACAATTTATGGATCATTAGTATTGGCATTGTTCTTCTTTTTTATCAATATGATGTGAATCTTTACAGGAGATCCATTATACTTGTTTAAACCAAAAGCAAAAAGAAAAGGAAAACGATTAAGAATTTTATCACTGGGCTCAAAACAAAATAATAATTTACAGCCAAAAAAAGCTGGGAAGAAAAGAAATATTTTTAATATTATTCGTTTTGACTCAACAAAAACTTTAGATGATATTGATTTTGTTCATTCAATTCGTGAATCAGATATTACAATTGAATTACCAAGTTTTTCACGTGTAAATGAAAATCAAGTATATCAACCAGTTGATCAAAACTTTTATAATGATGATTATTTTGTTGATTATCAAGAACCAAGCCCAATGTTTAATGATCTTGATTTTGCCTATGATAAATCAAAAAACTATGCAATTGGAAATCGTGGATATAGCAAAGTTGATCAAAATATAAACTTACTTGAAGAAGACAATTTTGATCAGCCATTAGAACAAGAATTTAATCCTCAATTTATTCCTAGACCTCTTAAACAAGAAGTTTTTGAAGAAGAAATTAGAAAAGGAAGTGTTTCTTCTTCTGAAAGTGCAAGAAGAGAATTTGAACGTCAAACTAAAGTGACTCCTCATGGAATTGGGGGTCAAACAGAAGAATTCTTAAAAGACTTTAAAAAAGCTCCAACTGAAGCAGATCAAATTACTTTAGAAGACTTTATGAATAGTGCAATTTCTGAACAAGAATCACGTGAAAAACAATGACAAAAAACTCAAACTTATGTATCTCCAATGGAAGAAATTCGCAATAAGAGATTTGGTAATTCAAATGGTAACTTGCCAATTCGCAATCAAGTTACAAAAACAATTGAATTAAATACTCAAAATTCTTCACAAAAAGTTGTTTTTGTAAATAAAAGTTATGTTTTACCAACAATTGATATTTTAAAAAGTGATAGTAATAGTCAACAAGAATATGAAAAACAAAAACAAAAATCTAAACTAAAAGCAGAAGCAATTAATCAAACTTTTGCACAATTTAATGTAAATGCTAAGGTTGTTAATATGAATATTGGTCCAAGTGTGACAAAATTTGAAGTTCAACCAGGTCCTGGAACTAAGGTAAATAACATTACTAGTTTGGAAAATGATTTAAAATTAGCATTAGCAAATCAAAATGTTAGAATTGAAGCACCAATTCAAGGAAAAGCAGCTGTTGGGATTGAAGTGCCCAATGATGAAGCATTAATTGTTCCCTTAAGAAGTGTAATTAATAATATTCCATTACAAAAAATGAGTTCTAAATTATTGTTTGCAATTGGAAAAACAGTAATGGGAGAAATGTTATTTGGTGAATTAGATAAGGCACCTCACTTGTTGGTTGCAGGTTCAACTGGTAGTGGTAAATCTGTGATGATTAATGGAATTATTACTTCAATTTTAATGAGAGCAAAGCCTCATGAAGTAAAATTCTTAATGATTGATCCAAAACAAGTAGAACTTTCAATTTATTCATCAATTCCTCATTTACTAGCACCAGTTATTAGCGACATGAATTTGGCAAATAATGCTTTGAAAAAAGTTATTAATGAAATGGAAAGACGTTATATTTTATTTACAAATAATGGTGTTAAAAATATTGAAGGATATAATTCAAAAATTAAAGATGAAACTAAACGTTTACCATTTTATGTGATTGTCATTGATGAACTTGCAGACTTAATGATGACTGCCAATAAAAAAGAAGTTGAAGATTCAATTATGAGATTAACTCAAATGGCAAGGGCTGCGGGAATTCATCTAATTGTTGCTACTCAAAGACCATCAACTGATGTTTTAACTGGAGTAATAAAATCAAATATTCCTACAAGAATTGGATTTTCTGTGGCTTCAGGAATTGATTCAAGAACAATTCTTGATTCAATTGGAGCAGAAAAATTAATTGGAAGAGGAGATTTATTGTATCTTCCTCCAGGTAGTTCAAATCTTTTAAGAGCTCAAGGTGCTTATGTGAGTGATGATGAAATTGAAAGAATTGTGCAACATTGTTCAAGTCAACAACAACAAATGTTTGAAGAAGAATTTATGCGTATTGAAGAAGACCACTCTCATAAAACTGGTTCTGGTTTTGGAAGAGATGAAAGATATGAAGAAATTAGAACTTATGTTATTGAACATCAAAAAGCATCAACAAGTTTATTACAAAGAGTATTTTCAATTGGTTACAACAGAGCTGCTAAAATTATTGATGATTTAGAAGACGAAGGTGTTATTGGTCCTCAAAGTGGGTCAAAACCAAGAGAAGTTTATTGAAAAAAAGAAGAAATATATTAAAAACACCAAACAATAATTGGTGTTTTTTATTTATAATATTTTCAAAAGAAGGTGACCAGAATGAATGTTGAAAAAATTTTAAAAAATTTACCTGAAAAATCTGGTTGCTATATGTATTTTAACGATAAAGAGCAAGTAATTTATGTTGGAAAGGCTAAAAATTTAAAAAAACGTGTAAGCTCATATTTTAATAAAGTTCATGATTTTAAAACTACTCAATTAGTGAGAGAAATAAATAATTTAGAAACAATCATTACAAATAATGAAAAAGAATCGTTGCTACTAGAACAAAACTTAATTAAAAAATATAAACCAAGATACAATATTGTGTTAAATGATGATAAAAAATATCCCTATATTGCTGTTACAAATGAAAAAGATCCAAGATACATTTATATTCGTAATTTTGATTCAAAAAATAAAATATCATTTGGACCACTTCCTGAGGGTTCAAGTGCAAGAAGTATTTTAAATACTCTAGAAAGAATTTATCCGTTAAGAAGATGCACAGGATACATTGGCAAACCATGTTTGTATTATCATATTAATCAGTGTAGTGGTGCTTGCTTTAAAGAAGTTGAACCTAATTATTATCAAAATATGATTTTAAAAGTCAAAGATTTTTTTGATGGCAATTCTAGTGAAGTTAAAGAATTATTAGAAGAAAAAATGTTAATTGCATCAGACAATCTTCAATTTGAAGAAGCACAACGAATTAAAGAAATTATTCAGCATTTATCATTTACTCTTACAAAACAAAACGTTGACTTAAATGATAATTTAAATAGAGATATTTTTAATTATTATGAAGACTTTGATTATTTTTGTTTTACAGTTTTATTTTATAGAAAAGGCCAATTGGTTTTAAAAAACCAAGAACTTATTAAAAATAATGGACAAAATATTGAGGAATTATTTTTAAGTTTTATTAACCAAATTTATGCTAAAAATTTAATTCCTGATTATATTGTTATTCCAAAAACTATGCAAATGGAAGAATTAAATTTAGTTTTTAATAATAAAATTTTGACCGAAGATGATCAAATATCACATAATTTACTAAAATTAGCATTAGATAATTCAAAAGAATATCTTGTTGAAAAAATTTATTATAAAGATAATCAAAGTATTACTAAAGAAGAAGTTTTAAAAGATTTACAAGCAACTTTAAAATTACAAACATTTCCATATCATATTGAAATGTTTGATATTGCAAATATTTTAGATGAATTAGTAACAGGGGCTATGGTTGTCTATAAAAATGGATTACCAAGTAAAAATGATTTTCGAAAATATAATATTGATATTGAAGAAAGTGGAGATTATCACAGAATTAAAGAAGCAGTTTATCGTCGATATCGAGAAGCTAAAAATTTACCAGATTTATTAATAATGGATGGAGCAATTAGTCAAGTGCATGCTGCAAAAGAGGCATTAAAGAAATTGAATTTAACTATTCCTATAATTGGTTTGGTTAAAAATGATCATCATAAAACAGATCATATTCTTGATTTAGAAGAAAAACCTTTGTTTATTAACAAAGATACACAGGTATTTAAATTTTTAGAAAACATTCAGTTAAGAGTGCATAATTATGCAATTGCTGGATTTAGAAAACGATTTGTTCAAAATAATATTAATGATGTTATTGTTAATAACATTAAAGGAATTGGCCAAGTTAAAATTAAAAAACTTTATGAAAAATTTAATACAATAGAAAATATAAAAAATGCAAATTATGAACAATTATTTGATATTATTAAAAACAAAGTAATAACAAATCAATTAATAGAATTTTTAAAGGAATATAAAACCAATGGATAAAAACGTGAAAGCAAAAAAGAGAAAAAAATACATTCCAGAACCTTTTGCAAAAATTAAAACACCATTTTGAAAAATTGATGACTTAAAAGATATTACTGCAATGGCAATTCCAATCTTTATTCAATTATTATTTAATATTTTTATTGCCCAAATAAATTTAGTGGCAATTAATCATTATAAAGATGGTGCATATGCTGAAGGGGTAGCAAAGGCAATTTTGAGTTATAATACATTACAATTTATTCCCAGTTTAATTTCAACTGGAACAATTGTTGTTGCTGGTAACTTAATTGGACAAGGAAGAAAAGAAGAAGTAAGTAAAGTAATTGTTACGGGGTTATTAATTAACTTTGCAATTACTTCAGTAATATTTATAGCAACAGAGAGTTTATCAGATTATATCGTTCAAATGATGGGAGCAAGTGATGGAGCTTCAATTCATGATACAGCTGGTAATGTTTTAGAAGCAAATGAATTAGCATTTGTTTCAAAATATTATCGTTTAATCAATATCAATTTATTAATATTATCAATTTCTCAAGTACTAGTAGCTGGGTTGCAATCTATGAAAAAAAGTACTTATGTAACAATTAGTGCAATTGGGGCAAATGTAATTGATGTTACAATTGTGTCAATTTTATTATATGCAACTAATATAAATCCAATTTACTCTGCACTTGTAATTCCAATTGCAGGAATATTTCAAATTATTTATTTAATATTTATGAATTTTAAATTTATTGATTTTAAAATCAATAAACATAAACAGTTAAATAAAGTTTATGCAATTGAAACATTAAAAACAGGATTGCCAATTACAATTGAAATGGGAGTGTGAAACCTATGTAATTTTGCAACGGGAACTGCAATTGCAAAATTATCTCCTGAAATTGGAGATGAAAATCCATGAATTGTTTTACATAGAAATGCACAAAGTATTGGTCAATACTCAACTGCATTTATTCAAGCAATGGGAACAGTTACTTCAGTATTTGTTGCTAGAAAAATTGGTCAAAATGACAAACAAGCAGCTTATGAAACTGCAATCAATTGTTGAAAAGCAGCAATTTATGCCACAATTATTGCCAATATTTTAATGATGGCTGCAAGTTATCCAATGTTAGAAATGCTAGGTTCAAAAGGAAAGTAATGACCTTGAGGAGTTGGCCTATTAGCAATATTTACCATAAAAATTATCTTTGATACAGTTAATATGACTTTATTAAGAGCATTGTGAAGTGTTGGAGATTTATGATATCCAATTTTTGTATCATTTATTACAATGGGAATTGCAATGGTTGCATTACCTTATGTTGTAATTTATGGATTTAATTTAACTGGGGGATGAGGATTGTTAGCAATTTATGCAGTTTTAATTACAGATCCTTTAAGTAGATCTATAATTTACTTAATTAGATGATTAAATGGAAAATGACAAAAATATGTACATATAATCAATTAAAAAGTGTATAATATCATAGTTAAATAAAAGGGGACTAGACATCATGGATAAAGAAATTATTTTAACCAATGAAGGACTTAATGAACTAAATCAAGAACTTTTACACTTAATTAATGTTGTAAGACCACAAGTAATTGAAGAACTTGTTGAAGCACGTGCACAAGGAGATTTATCTGAAAATGCAGATTATGATGCTGCAAGAAATCGTCAAGCTGAAGTAGAAGCTAGAATCAAAGAAATTGAAGGTATGCTTGCTAAAGTAACAATTATTGATGATAAAGGTAAAAAAACTAGTGAAGTTAAAATTGGAAATACAGTTACTTTTACAAATCAAAAAACTAAAAAAGAAATGACAGTTAAAATTGTTGGAGCTATTGAAGCAGATCCATTTGAAAATAAAATCTCAAATGAGTCACCATTAGCAAAAGCAATGATCGGGCGTTTAGCTGGAGATGTTATGGAAGTTAAAGAATTAAAAGAACCTTACAAAATTACAATTAAAGAGATAAAATAAACCTAATTAGATTAGGTTTTTTTAATGGAGGAAATATGATAAAGTTACAAGTTAAAAATAGTTTTAAAGATAATTATCCAAAGTTATATGTAATTGGAACTCCAATTGGTAATTTAAATGATATTTCTCCAAGAGTGATTGAGTCATTTAATGATGTTGCAAAAATTTATTGTGAAGATACACGCGATAGTAAAAAACTAGTAGATCATCTCAAAATTATAAAACCTTTATATGCTTTGCATAAATTTAATGAAGTAGAGTCAAGTCAACAATTAATTTTAGACTTACAAAATGGTTTAAATATTGCCTTAATTAGTGATGCTGGTGTTCCATGTATTTCAGATCCAGGTAGCAAAGTTATTGAACAAATTTATCAACATACAAATCAATTTAACATTGTTCCAGTAAATTGTGGTCCAGCCTATATTCATGCAATTGTGGCATCTGGATTTGTAAGTAATTCAAATTTGTTTTTAGGTTTTTTAGATAAAAAACCAGAACAAATTAAAAATCAATTATCAAAATTTGCAAATACTGATTGTATTGTTTCATTTCATGAATCAGTTCACAGAGTTAAAAATACAATTAATCTTTTAAATAATTTCTTAGATAAAAATACTTTAGTATCACTTTCTAGAGAAATAACTAAAGTTAATGAGCAACATATTAGGGGAGCAATTTTTGAAATTTTTGAATATATCAATTCAAAAGATTTTATTGAAAAAGGAGAATTTGTAATTTGTATTGAATCAAATTACAAATTAAAAGATAGTAGTATCGACAAAGAAATTGATTATATTGCTTTAATCAATCAATTAATAGAGCAAGGTATTTCAAAAAAAGAAGCAATTAAACAAATTTCAAAAAAATATGGTTTAAATAAAGCAGAACTTTACAATAATTTTCATAAAAAATAATATTTAAAAAATGCAAAAAAATGTTAAATTTGCATTTTTTTTAACGATTACTATATTGGGAGGTGTTTTTATAAAAGAATTAACTAAATCACAAAAAATTAGTGTAAAAGCAGGTGCTGGAAGTTTATCTACTATTATTAAAGAAACAACAAATCTTGTTAAATCAGGGTTTGAATTCATTGAAAATATATTTACTTATACAGTAGGAACTGTATTTTTGTTTCAACATGCCAATGATTATGACAAATTAGAAATAAAAATGGGCAATACTTCAATTAAATATGACAATAGTGCTTCAAATAAAGCAGAAATTGAAAATCAAAGTCAAATTCCTGAGCCAGTTTTATTGATCTAATAGAGATTTTGAAAAAAAATTATTTATTTGCTAAATATGTTGTAAAATTATTTAGGTTGCTAGTTTCAACCGCTCTTTTGTGTGTTCTTAAGAAATTTTTATTTAATAAAAATTCACATACAAGGCGAGTCTAGACTGGAGGAATAAAGATGTTCGCAATTATTAAAACAGGTGGAAAACAAATTAAAGTACAACCTGGTGACGAAATTTTTATCGAAAAAGTTTTAGTAGAAGAAGGTAAAAAAATTACTTTTGATGAAGTTTTAGCTACTGATTCAGCAATTGGTACACCATTAGTTAAAGGGGTAACAGTTACAGGGACAGTTGTAAAACAAGGGAAAGAAAAAAAATTACGTGTTGTTAGATACCATCCAAAGAAAAACGTAAACAAAGTTTATGGTCACAGACAACCTTATACTAAAGTAAAAATCGATGCAATTTCAGCAGGAGGATCAGCAGCACCAAAAGCAGCTGAACCAAAAGCTACACCAGCTACTTCAGGAGAACCAAAAGCAGCTCCTAAAGCTACTACTGCAGCAAAATCAACAACTGCAGCACCAAAAGCTACTACTGCAAAATCAACTACTGCAGCAAAATCAACTACTGCAGCAAAATCAACAACAGCTAAACCAACTACAAAAACTGAGGAATAATTAGTGGTAGTTGCTAAATTAAAAAAAGATAACAATTTCATTCAAGAAATTAGTTTATCAGGTCATGCAAATGCTGCAAATTATGGTAATGACTTAGTTTGTGCTGGAATTACAGCAATTGTAAATGGAGCATTAAATGGCTTAGACCAAATGTTTAGTGAATTTGTTGAATTGATTGTTTTAAAAAATGATATTAAGATCATTGTTAAAGTTGAAAATAAACAAGTTCAAGATATTCTTGAATTTGTCAAAATTCAATTAGAAACAATCGCTATTCAATATCCAAAAAATTTTAGAATAGAGGAGGTGCTTTAAGATGCGTTTCTTATTAGGATTACAATATTTCGCTTCTAAAAAAGGAGTTGGGTCTACTAAAAATGGTAGAGACTCAGAATCAAAACGTTTAGGAGCAAAAAAAGCTGATGGAGAATTTGCAAATGCAGGTTCAATTATCTTTAGACAAAGAGGTACAAAAATTCATCCAGGTTCAAATGTTGGACGTGGAGGAGACGATACTTTATTTGCTTTAGTTTCTGGAATTGTTAAATACCAAAAATTTGGTAAAAAAAGAACTAGAGCAGTTGTTATACCACAAGAAGCAAAATAATTTAAAAAGCTCATTTATGAGCTTTTTTTGTTGGTAATATATAAACGGATAAGGATTGGGAATAAATGAGTATATTAAATATAATTATTATTAGTGGATCAATTTTGGGAGTCTTATTTTTAATTTTATTAATTGTTTTAAATGTAAGACATGTTAAAAAAAATAGAGTTAATAAAATTAATATAAGTATTAAGCATTTTAAAAAACGTTTTAGTAGTCATATGGACAAACACTTAATGATTCCAAAATACAATTACATAGAAGTATTTGATATTTTTCCTTTTAAAAGTAATTTTTCAAAAACATATGAAAAGTTTCAATCAAAAGGATTAACTTCATATTTAAAACAAGTTCAATTTTTATTTGAAAAAGAATGAATGAAAAATGGAATGCGTTTTTTTGATTTTTATGTAAAATTTACAAGAGAACTTGGAATTTATAATTCTATTGTTTTAAAGTCATATACTAAATTAACTTCAAGAACATTTGAATTGTATAGAAGAGTTTTTGTTAATGAAGTAATGCCAAGTATTATTGCCAAGTATCATAAACAAGATTATGGTCTAACAAGTTATGAAAGAATTGATTTTTTCATTGAAGAGCAATTTAATGAATTTGAAAAAAGCCTAGTAATATTAACAGATCATGCAATTAATATGATTGCAACTCAAATTGTTGAAGAAACTGAATTTGATTATCGCTATTATACAAAAATTGATTACAATGAAAACTTACAGTCAACTAAATCAAGCTTATTGAATGCATATGAAGTATTACAATTTAAACCAAATGGGACTGATAGTGAACTTAAAAAAGCATATGTACGTTTGATTAAAAAATATCATCCAGATAATGTTAAACTTGGTGATGAACAAAAAATTATTGAAATTAATAATGCTTATGAATTAATTCAAAAATATCGAAATGCCTAAAAAAAGGAGAATTTAAAGATGGAAGTAAACAAAACACAATTGTTGGGAACATATTTTGAGCAAGCTTTAGAAGAGACTCAAAAAATTATTCAAATCCCTTCATATAGAAGAGATTTAACATTTGGAGCTCCAGTTCATGAAGATATTGTCAAAGTTTTAGATCATTGTCTTGATTTATGTAAACAATTTGGTTTTAAAACATTTAAAGCCGTAGATAATCGTTATGGTTATGCAGATTATGGAACTGGTGAAAAATTATTTGGAATTATCTGCCATTTAGATGTTGTTCCAGCAGGAAATTTAAGTGAGTGAAATAATCCCCCATTTGAACCGATTATTAAAGATAATAAATTATTTGGAAGAGGTTCTTTTGATGATAAAGGACCAACAATGATGAACTTATTTGCTTTCAAATATTTAATTGATAATGGTTTTAAACCAGATTATACAATTAGATTTATTTTTGGTACCAGTGAAGAAACAAACTGAGAATGTATGGAAGCATATGTTGAAAATGAAAGACTATGTGATTTGGGATATGTCCCTGATGGTCATTTTCCAGTTGTTTATGCAGAAAAATGAATTAGTGACATTGATTTAACTGGTCAATTTGATTGTGATTTTACAATTAATGGAGGTCAAGTTTATAATGCTGTTAATGATTTGGTAACTTATCAAGGAAAAGATATTGAAAAAATTCAACAATACTTAACAGCAAATAAAATTGAAAGTTATGTAGAAGAAAATACATTATTTGTAAAAGGAGTATCTGCTCATGGAAGTTTGCCTTTTAAAGGAGTATGTGCTTCTTCTTGACTACTAAGTGCATTGGATTCAATTGGTGTGATTCACCCATTAGTTCAATTTGTGGCAAAATATGGTCATAATAATACTGAAATGAGAGAAATTTTTGGAGATCTAACTGATGAAACAGGAAATTTAACTGCTTGTAATGGTATTATTAAGGTGGATAGTAAAGAATTTAAATATACATTTAACTTTAGAATTCCATGTACAAGAGATCCCCATGTTGATGTAAATGATAAATTAACTCAATTTGTTAAACCAATGGGAATTAGTACAAAAGTTGTATCAATCGAAGAAAAAGTCTATTTTTCAAAAGAAAGTGATGTTGTCAAAAACATTATGCAAGTCTATCGAGAAGTCACTGGTGACTTTGATGCTCAACCAATAGCAATTGGGGGAGGAACATTTGCAAAATCAATGCCTAACATGATAGCATTTGGTGCAGAATTTGATATGAATGATTCAACAATGCATGCGTATAATGAATATGTTAAAATTGATGATTTGAAAAAGATGATGGAGATTTATGCAAAATCAATGACAAAACTTATGAAGTTTTAGAAGGAAGGCGTTAATATGCATAAAAATGATTTAAAAAATTTAAATGACTATATTTTAGAACATGCAAAAATGCAATTTGTTTGTTTTAATTTAAGTAAAAATTGTGATGATTTAGGTTATCCTGGATTTACACATTTTTTCCAAGTACAAGCCCAAGATGAATTCTTACATCAAAGAAGAATTATGAACTATATTTTAGATAATGGTCTTGATTATAAAATTGAAGGTGCCAATGTTGAAATTAAAAAATTTGACAATATTGTTGACATTTTAAAAGAATATATTCATCACAGAACACATTTTGCAAAAATTACAAATCAATATACTGAAGAGGCAAAAAATAATATGGATTATACAACTGTAAAATTCTATGAATGATTTGCAATAGATTTTTATGAAGAAATCTCAGAAACTAATGATTTAATTGATTGAATAAATATGAGTAATCAAAATCATTATGATATTGATAAAAAAGTATTGATGAGAGAAAATCCTGATACTTTAGCTGTTGTAGATCCCTTTGCACCACATCAAGATTAAATTAGAAAAAGCCGTTTTATAAAACGGCTTTTTTTGATCTTATTGACAAAAAAAAAAAAAAAGTATTATTAAATTAGTAAGTGTTCAGGGATATACATAATGATAGTGGGGAAAAAATGAAACGATATGAATTTTTAAAAGATAATAAAAAACTGATGAATTTTGTAATATATCCTTTAATAGCAATATTTATTGTTAATTTTATTTTCTTTATTATTGGATCAGTTTATGATTTTGAAATAATGGAAATATTTGCTCATGGAATTAAATTTGATTTACTAAAATATATATCAATTTTTAATCTTGAATCAGGCTATACTGAACTTTATATTGCTTTTATATTGGCGGGATTTATAATTCTAGAATATACAATTTACTATAAGCGTAAAAATAAAGGTATAAATGAAAAAAATTCACCAGTAGCAATTATTTTTGGTCTAGTTTTAATTTGAATCTTATTAATGACATTAAAAACTTATAGAAAATGAGAATTTGATTTTTGAGTTGAAACAAAAGAAGGACTTAGTATTCAATTTAGTTTGACAAAGATGTTAACAGCAACTGAATATAGATCGATATTAGTATGCGTAATAATTTATCAATTTATTCTTCTATTAGCAGTTTTATTATACGCAAAGTTAGTCTTTTTCAAAAAACCTGATTTTTATGAAAAACAATATTGAAAAATAAGTATCAAAGTTATAGTTTATTTCTTTATTGCCTATGGACTTGTTGGAACAATGAAAATTGTTATGGGTAGAGACTATTATAGTGGTATGGAGAAAGTTGTAAATGATAGAATTGAACTTTATGAATCAATGACAGGTGTCAAACTTGAATTGACAGATGATTTAATTACTTCACCTGAAGGTTATCAACCATGATGAACTTTTAATGGATTAATTGGCAATCCTGATAAAATCACATGAACTTTTGATAAATTATTCAATAATAATGCCTTTCCATCAGGACATATGGCACAAGTTGGAGTGGTTGGTTCATGTATCTTCTTTATAATTGAACCTAGAAATTCAAATACTCTAAATAAATGAAAAATTACAATTATTTATTTATTTTTCTTACAACAATTAATGACAGTTCTTTCATTCTTAATTAATGGTTCTCATTGAATTACAGATACAACATTTACATGAATGTGATCAATTTATGTAATTTATTTATCAAATCTCTCAGTTGATAAATATTTTGAGAGAAGAATCATTAAAAAAGAAGAAGCAAAAAGTGTGAAACTAAAATAAAAATCCTTAAAGAGGATTTTTTTATTTAAAAACCATGATTGATATGATTGAATTTCACTCTAAAACAATTTATACTTTATATGTTGTGTATTAACTTTTATTAGGGTATGCAATCACATTTAGGAATTCACAAACCTAGTGCTTATCGTTTTAATTAGATAAGTGGTTATGTGTTCGAACTATATGGAAGACTAACAAATTTACTAAATTTATAAAGAGGAGAAAAAAAGATGGCAAAAGATCTTACAAGAGACCAGTTATGAGATGCTGGTGCACAATTTGGACATCAAACAAAAAGATGAAATCCAAAGATGAAACCATATATTTATGGAGCAAAAAATAAAAATCACATTATTGACTTACAACAAACAATTTGAAGACTAGAAGATGTTAAAAGAATTGTTACAAATATTGGTCAAAAGAAAGAAAAAATTATTTTTGTAGGAACAAAACGTTCTGCAAAAAATGCTGTTAAAGAAGCTGCATTAAGAAGTGGAAACTTCTTTGTTAACTCAAGATGATTGGGTGGAACTTTAACAAACATGAAAACAATTTCATTAAGAATTAAAACTTTATGAGATATTGAAAATGAAGAAAAAACAGGAAAAATTAATTTAAGACCTAAAAAAGAACAAATTCTAATTAAAAAAGAAAAAGCTAAATTAGAAAAAACTTTAGGTGGAATTAAACAAATGCATAAATTACCAGCAGCAATGTTTGTTGTTGATCCAAAAACAGATGAAATTGCTGTTAAAGAAGCAAGAAAGTTAAGAATTCCAGTTATTGCAATTTGTGATACAAACGTTGATCCAGATATGGTTGACTATGTAATTCCTGCAAATGATGATATTCAAGAATCTGTAAATATTATTACAAACTATATTGTTGATGTTTATGCAGATGCAGCAGGAATCAAAATGCAACCAAGTAACTTGAAAGTTGTTGCTCAGAAAAAAGAAGAAAGAGTATATACTCCAAGAGCTCCGAGAGAAAACTATGAATCAAGAGCTCCGAGAGAAAACTCAGAAGCTCCAAGAGCTGCAGTTACAACAGAAAAACCAACTGTTAAAAAAGTTGAAGTAAAAGAAGAAAAATAATTAAAGGAGAACTAGAAAAATGGCAGTTACACCACAATTAATTAAAGAATTAAGAGAAATGACATCAGCTGGGATGATGGACTGTAAAAAAGCTTTAGAAGCAACTAACGGTAACATTGATGATGCTGTTGTTTGATTAAGAGAAAATGGACTTGCAAAAGCTGCTAAAAAAGCAGATCGTGTTGCAGCTGAGGGAGTTTCATTTGCAAAAACAAATGGAAATAGAGGAATTGTTTTTGAAGTTAACTCAGAAACTGACTTTGTTTCAAAAAATGATAAATTTATGGCTTTAATCCAAGAAATTGGAACAGCTTTATTAGATTCAAATGTTTCTACTTTAGAAGAAGCATTAGAAGTAAAATTGACAAGTGGAGATTCAATTAAAGATGCATGTATTAATGCAACTGCAACAATTGGTGAAAAAATTGAATTAAGAAGAATTTCAGCTGTTGAAGGTGGAGTAATTTCAGTTTATAACCATGCAAACAGTAGAATTTCAGTATTGTTACAATTTGAAGGAAACATTTCACAGGAAGATGCTTACAATATTTGTATGCATGTTGCTGCAATGAGTCCAAAATACTTATCAAAAGATGAAGTTCCTCAAGACTTTAAAGATGCAGAAATGCATATTATTAAAGAAACAACTGATTTAACTGGTAAACCAGAAAATATTGCTGAAGGAATTTTAAATGGTAAGTTAAATAAAAAATTAGCTGAAGTAACATTATTAGAACAAGGGTTTGTAATGGACGAAAAACAAACAGTTGGAAACTTTATTAAATCTAAAGGTGCAACTTTAAAATCAATGAATAGATTTGAAGTTGGAGAAGGTATTGAAAAAGTTACAACTGACTTTGCAGCTGAAGTTGCAGCACAATTGAAAGGTTAGTTGAAATTAAATGACAAAAATAGCATTATTATCATGATCAAATGATGGAATGTTAGCAGAAGCAAGTAATTTATTAATTATGTTAATTACTGGACTTGCAGCTGTAGTTATTCCTTCGATTTATACATATGTACTTTTATTTAGATACAAAAAAAGTACAGATAAAAAATTAGCAAACAAATGATTTATCACTCTTATTTTAGGATTACAATTTGCAAGTTTAATATCTGTTGTTCTTGGATGAATGTTCTTATTTGGTGAATTTATATTACCAGGTAATGATGGAGCAGATTTAGCACAAATTTTATGTATTACTTTTATAGTATTGACATATTCATTTACAGCAACTTGATATTTACTAATGTTTTTAGTTCCCCAATATTGCTTTATTATTTTTGAAGAAGATAAAATTGGTATTTTAGGAGCTTTCATTAAAAATGAAAAAATTATCAAAATTATTGATGATGAAAAAACAAAAAGAGTTTATATAAATTATCTTGAAGGAAGAACTACATTAAAAAAATTATCAATTTCAAAAAGCTTAGTTTTAGGGCAATTCTTTGTTGAAACTGCACCAGAATTTGGTTTAAAAATTGAACAAACAAATCAATTAGATTTCTTTAAAGAAAAATTAAAAGAAATTAAATTAGGTTCAACTAATCAGCCAAAAGCAGAAGTTAAAGAAACAAAAAATAAAGAAGATTCTCAGTCAAAAGAAGCATAATTATTAAAAACAGAGATATTTATATCTCTGTTTTATTTTGCAAAAATTATTAAATTAGATTAAACTAAAAAAGAACAAAATATTAGTAAAGGAGAATTAACAATGAAAAAAATACTAATAGTTCTTACAAACACAAAAACATATGGTCAAAATTCAGAAGCTACAGGGTTGTGACTTGGAGAAGCCACAGAATTTATTGATGAAATTTCAAAATATGAAATTGAATACGATTTTGTTAGTCCAAAAGGGGGAATGGTTCCTATTGATCCTAGAAGTTTAAAATATGCAAAAAAAAGTGATTTAGTAATGTACGAAACACAAGATTTTAAACAAAAAGCACTATTAAAGTCATTAAAACCAAGTGAAGTAAATGCTAAAGATTATTGAGCTATTTATTTTACAGGTGGACATGGGGTAATGTGAGATTTTCCTCATAACAAAGAATTACAAAAAATTAGTTTAGATATTTATAATAATCAAGGCTACATTGCAACAGTTTGTCATGGAATTGCTGGTTTATTATATTTACAAGATAGTGAAGGTAATTATTTAATTGCAAATAAAAAAATTACTGGTTTTACTACAACAGAAGAAAAATTAAGTGGTAAAAAACGTTTAGTACCATTTTTAAATCAAGAAGTTGCAAAAGAACATGGTGCAAAATTTGTGAAAAAACGTTTCTTTAGTGCTCATGCAGTTCAAGATGGACAATTAATAACAGGACAAAATCCTCAATCTGTAAGAGTTACTGCTAAAAAATTATTAAAAAATTTATAAAGTAAAAA
The DNA here is from genome assembly GCF_000565175.1 of Spiroplasma culicicola AES-1. Classification (NCBI taxonomy): domain Bacteria; kingdom Bacillati; phylum Mycoplasmatota; class Mollicutes; order Entomoplasmatales; family Spiroplasmataceae; genus Spiroplasma; species Spiroplasma culicicola. Next base: position 327,035 of record NZ_CP006681.1, read on the forward strand.
AAGAGAAGCATTCTCTTTTTTGTTTTGTGAAATTTTATTGCAAGTTAGAATTTGATTAAAATTTAGTTCATGTTTATTATAAGATTTTATTGAAAAAAGGCAGAGGTAGCGCAAGCTTGAGAAATACTCTTAGAACCTGATCTAGTTAATACTAGCGTAGGAAGTCCTTAATAAAGACAATATCTGCTTTTTTTCGTGGAGGTATTTCATGGAAAAAAATAAAAAGATGTGAGTTTATACAACGATTATTCTTACATCAATTAGATTAATTGCATTTATCAGTGTATTAATCTATTTTATGATTAAAGTTTATAATGCCAAAACAATTGATTGAGAAGAAAATATTGATATTCCATTAAGTATATCGGAAAAAATATTTACTATTTTTGCATTTAGTTTTTCAATTATTGCTATAACTTTAATTTCAGTCTCATACGTGTTTATGTTTATTTTTGAACAAAAACAGGGGTGAAAATTTTTGGTAAGTTCAATATTAATTTTAAGTATTGAAGGAATTGCTTATTCATTTAAAAATACTCAAGATTTTAAAACATCTATTAAATGAAAAAAATGAGCAACAAAAGATATCACAGCAGTAGGATTACTATTGGGTTTATACCTATTAGTAGACTTTGTTAGTGGTTTTATTCCTGCTTTGCCATTTTGAATAACAATTTCATTTAAATATATATTTTTATATTTTGGTGCTTTTGTTTTGCCATTAACTGCTTCAATTACACTGTGTTTATTGGCCTCAATTATGACAGTATTAATGCCAGGTACTGCTGTATTTACTTTTTGACAATTTATGTTTGATTATTTATTGCCTACGACTTTATTTTTTACAGCAGGTTATTTTAAACCCAATATTGAAAATACAAATAAATACTACAAATTTTATAGTTGAATAATATTTGTATCAGTGCCAATCATATTTTTATATTGTTGTCGTGTTATTGCTGGAGTAGTTTATTGATTAAATCCAGGAGCATTAGGAGAAGATCCTTTCTATGCATTTCAATGACAAAGCACAATTGGTTATTCAATGATATTTAATTCTTTTAATACAATTACAGATTATATTACTTTATTAATTTTGACCCCATTAGTATGTAATGGTCTAAAGGTAATTAAACAAAATTATTTTGTAGATTAAGCAATTGATATAAATAAAAAATAGTATTTTAAAGATTCTGATTTTTTAGGTCTTTAAAATGCTATTTTTTTAGATTAAAATAGACTAATTTTGCTATAATCTTTTTAGTGAGGTAGATATGGCATTACAGTTTAAAAGAGTATTATTAAAGATTTCAGGAGAAGCCTTAAAAGGAAGCGATGAAATTTATGACAAAGAAAAACTTGGAGACGTTGCTCAACAAGTAATAGACTTAACAAACCAAGGATTACAAGTTGGAATTGTAATTGGCGGGGGAAATATTTGAAGAGGAAAACTTGCAGGTACTTTAGAATTGCACAGAATTGAAGCAGATTATATGGGGATGTTAGCAACAATCATGAATGCACTTGCATTTGAAGCAACTTTAAAGAAAATGGGATTTAGCAAAGTTAAAGTTTATTCTTCTTTAGAAATTAAAACAGTTACAAGTGCATACAACTATAGAAATGCACGTGAAAAGTTAGATGAGGGATATGTAGTAATTTTTGCTGGAGGTACTGGATTTAGTTACTTTACAACAGATACTGGTGCATGTATTCGTGGAATTGAAATCCAAGCAGATGCATTATTAATGGCCAAAAATGGTACAAAAGGTGTTTACGATTGTGATCCAAACACTCATCCAGATGCAAAATTTTTCTCAGAATTGAGTTATGATGACTTACTTGTAAAAAAATTACAAGTAATGGATTCAACAGCTGCTACTCTTTCAAGAGATGGACAATTAGAAATCGTTGTTTTTGATATGAATGGAAAAAACAATATTGTTAAAATTGCCCATGGTGAACTTGAAGCCACATATATTAAATAAATTCAAAATTAGTGAAAGGAAATAATAATTATGTTAAATCAAATTTTACAAACAATTGAATTAGATATGATTTCAACAATTGATTCATATAATGATTTTTTAGCAAAAGTTAGAACTGGAAGAGCTAATGCAAACATGTTAAAAGGAGTAATGGTTGATTTTTATGGAACACCAACTCCAATTGAACAAACTTCACAAATTTCTTCACCCGAACCACAACAACTTGTTGTGAAACCTTATGACAGAAGTCAAGTGGGAGCAATAATTGCTGGTATTAACAAAGCGGATTTAGGTTTAAATCCAATGAGTGAAGCAGATTTAGTAAGAATCAACATTCCTTCTTTAACAGAAGAAGTTAGAAAAGACTTAGTAAAAAAAGTACAAAAAGAATTAGAACAATTTAAAGTTAGAGTAAGAAATGCTCGCCGTGATGGAAATGATGCTGTTAAAAAATCTAGTTTAACAGAAGATGAAAAAAAATCAGGTGAAAATGATATTCAAAAATTAACAGACAAATATATTGCCAAATTAGATGAATTGGCAAAAGCAAAAGAAAAAGATTTAATGACTATTTAATATGAATTGTCTTGAATGTAATCAAACAATAACAAATAAACAATTGTATGTTAAAGAAGAAAATGATAGTGGGATCTTTTCTTACCATACAAATTGTCATTTAAAAAAATTTGGCGATATTATGCAACAAGAAACTGAACTTGCACAAACAAGTTCTCGTAATATTAATGTTGATGTTTCAAAAATGTCAAATGTATTATTTTTAGTATTATTAGCAATAGCAATTATTTGTGGATTAGTTTTCATTATTACTTTAATATAATGGAAGCTTGTTATTATTGTAAAAAAATAATACTAGAAAATGATGCATTTACACGTGATACTTTAGATCAAAAGTATAAACAAACATATCACCAAGAATGTTTTAAACAGCGCGCATTAAATTTAAAAGTAATCGCAACAAAAAATAGTGGTAATAATAAAAGAAAAAACAGGATATATGATTGATTATTAATTTGCTTTGGAATAATCTTATTAATTGAAATTATTGCAATAGTTATTTTAATAGTTATTTAATGGAGAGAAAAAAATGGATGTAAATATAGATAAGTATTGGAAGACAGTTGGTGTAGAGATGTTATTATCTTATGCACAATTATTGAATATTAATACCTCTGAAGAGGAAATGTATGATATGGTCTTTGAAGAAGAATATAACACAGAAGAAGCTTATGATTATTTCGAACCAAAATTAATAGCTTGTGCAAAAGCTTGAGATATTATTAGAAATACTATTTTAAAGTATTGAGAAAATCCAACAATTGCACAAGAACCAGAATTTGTAACTAATGCAATGAAGCAATTTCATGATGTTTTAAATGTAACTGGAGAATATTGTAAATATTTTGATTCAAAATCTGAAGTTGGAAAAACTTTTTTAAAGGATTTTATGTTAATGCGTACAGATATGCTTAAAGCAACTTCAATTAACTCATTTTGTGAGTATTTATTAATTTTTGTTTTGAAATGTCTTCAAACTATTGAAAGTAATATAACAATTTATGAATATATTGCATATTGAGCACAAGGAGCAATTTTATTTAAAGGTTTTAAACCAATTATTTTTAAAGAAAGACATGAATTATTAGAATTTATAAATAAAATGAATATTGTTGCAAAACGTTTAAAAGCACAAAAAGTTGCCCCAAAAGATTGAATGTCTCAAAATGCTGTTCAAGAAATTGTTGGTGAACTTGTTCTTACTTCAGAAGAGTGAACATACTAAAAAATAAATAGATAATAATTAATGCTTTTATAAAGCATTTTTTATTTTTATTTTATTGCAATATAACTTGGATAATATATACTTAAAAATAGAGGTGCAATATGGGTTTTAAATTAGGGGCATTAGTATCATATAACAATGAAAACTGAGTTATTGTTGATATGATTACTAAACAAATTACAGAAGGAAATTTATATTTTTTAAAAATAAAAAATATTTTAACACAAGAAATAATAAGTGTTGATTCAAGAATGGTTCAAGAAGTTAGTGTAAAGAAAAAAGAACCAATTAAAGAACAAAGTATCGATGATACAGCATATATTCAATCATTATTTGATGAAGTTGGTAACATGGATACTGATGAATTTTTTGATTTAGATTCACAAGAAACATTTGATCTAAGTGAATTAAATATTACAGATGACAATGATATTCAATCTGATAACCCACAATTAACTAGACTTGTTGAAAATTTCCAAATTCCTGAAACTAAAGTTCATTTAACACCAAGAAGAGCTGTCACTCCAAGTTCATTTGAAAGTGTTCCACCAGTTGATGAAACATTAAGTAATATGAACCCAATTGGAGAATTAAATACGCGTGAGTTTATACCATCACGTTTAACTAGACCAATGGTTGAAGAAACAAAAACAATTGTAAAAGAAGCAAGAGAAATGGTTAATGAAATTAACATTCAACCTTCAAGATTAAAACAAGAAAATCCAGTTTATCAACAACAAGAAGCTGAGCCAATTCAAGAAAAAAGAATGGCAAGTACTGAATTATTTCACAATATTCAACCAGTTGAAGAACCTAAATTTGAAGAAAATTTAAATAGTTTTGTTTCATTAGAAACAGAAAAAAGAGTTGTTGAAGGTTTAAGCGATAAAGCAGATAAATTTAAAGAGCAACATTTTGATGCATTAACAACTGGACCATTAAATACTAAGAAATTATTTGATAGTTTTAATAAACAACAAAAAATTCAACAAAATCTTGATGATAATTTTAAAAAGAATAGTGATACAAAAACAGATGTTACATTATTTGGAGTTCAATCAAACTTTGATAAAAATGCTTTAAAAGAATCAAAAATCTATCATAAGTTTAAAGTTATGAGTGGTTGGCTAATTGCAATGTTTATTATTTTGTTAATTATTCCCTTTGCATATGGATTTATGAAGTTGTCATATAGTTGATTACAAACTGGGGGAACAATTGACTTTAAACAATTAATTATTATAAATTTAACGCTTGAAAGTGGAATGGTCTATTTTATTGCAGATCTATTACTTGTAGTTGCATTTCCAATTTGATTAGCAATTTTTACAATGTATTTAGTAATTTATTTAATTAATGTTAATGATAAACAATACAAAAAAATAGCTTTCTATAATTTCCAATTAGAAAACAAAATTTCTGTAATTGATTCAATTCAAGAATATAATAATGAATCAAGTTTATATTTAATTAAAGTTCACAATGATATGAAAAAACTAAAAAAAGATGTAAAAAGTTTAAAAAACAATGCAAATATCAATGATTCATTAAATGAAGAACAAAGAATAAATATCCCACATTAATTGTGGGTTTTTATTTTAATTTGTAATAAAATAATATGGAACTTAAAAGGTGGATATATGACTAGCTGAGAATTGAGCATTTTATTTCCAATAATACTTGTAGGCACACTTGGTGTCTTATTTTTTGTCGTTTTTAAAGAAAAAATTAAAAAAAATAGCTGACTTTTTTTACTAGAAACATTTGCTTTTTGAATAGCAACAAGCTTTGTAGGTTATCAAGTAGCAAACCAATTTAGTGAAATACAATCTAGTGTGTCAAAAACACAATTAATTATTATTATTTTATTTTCATCAAGTCTATTTACAATCTTTTTAAAACCATTAGCAACATTTTTTACAGGACTGATTAGATCGCGAAAAACATGATTGTGAATATCATATACAATTTTATTTATTCAAAATATTTTACTAATTTTTATGACTCCTTCAGTTGTAACTTCAATTATAAATGCATTAATGTATGCAATATTATTATCAACTTCAACAATACACTTTTTATATTTTAATGAACAATTTTATTATCGAATTAATACATTACCTGTAACTTGAATAATATTTACTTTAATTGGTTCAGGTTCAATCTTTGGATTATTTATTTTTGATATCCAAACAATTGTCTTTAATGTCGATAATTTATTTGTAACAAATATTATTCTTGCACTAGTTGCAATTGGGTGTATTGTTTTGAATATTTTTAAAAAAGAAATTAAAAATTTAGCTGGTGTTTTTGATTCAAATATTATTGAGCAATTGCCAAAAAAGAATAATATCAATTTTTTAGTAATTTATTTTTTAACTTTTTTATTGGTTTTAAGTTATTCAATGTTAGATTCAAATTTAGTAAAACAATTTTTACAAATAAAATTGATTTCTAAAGGATATAATCAAGATTTTATTAATAGTTTTTTAAATTTGAATCAAATTTTAAGTCTTTCAATTGGAACAATGAGTGGATATTTGATTTATAAATATGTTTTAAAATATTTTGGACAAAAATACTTATTTATAATTAATTTATTTATTCTATTTACTCTATATGCCACTCTTTCATTTGTAACAAATCCATTTATTGTTATTGTTATCAATATTTTAGTCGTAATAGCATACAATCAACTCTTATATACTTTATTTTCATTCTGTATGTTTTGAAATTATCGTAGTCCAAAAAATCCTGTCACTGGTTTTTTTGGTAGTGCTTTATTTGGTGCACAATATTTATCAAGTAGTGCTGATAATTTATTTAATAACAGTCAAAATTCTTTTGTACAAAATATTCACTCAATTATTGCAGGAGAAATTACAGATTTAACGATAATTCAAGAACACAGTGATCAATTTAGAGATATTATTACAATTATCTTTGCAATAGCATCATTACTTGTACTGGTTGCTTTATTGGTATATTATTTTACAAGTAATAAAATTATTGCTGACTTTGTAAATTATCGTTTAGCAATGCAAAATTTAAAAACAATATTGAAAAAAAGAATGATTGAAAAAACAAAAACTCAAATTGATGTTGAAAATTTAGACGCAAATGAGTAAAAGAAGGGGTTCAATAAATATGTATAAAATTGAAAATAAAAAACTTAAAGTAGAGTTTACAATTGATGAAATTGGTTTTGAAATTAAGTCTATTAAATATAATAATCAAGAAGTAGTTTATCAAGAAGAAGGTAGCTGAAAAAAACGTTGACCAACTTTATTTCCAGTTTGTGGATCAATAATTGATGGAATTGTTCATGAGGGCAAAAAATATGATGTTCCAAGACATGGTTTTTTCAAAGAAATTAAAGAATGAATTGTAGAAGTTAAAGGTGAGCTTGCAACTTTAACATTTAATTCAAATCAAATGTTTAAAGATATCTTTCCATTTGAATTTAAATTACAGCTTGATTTAATTTTAGAAGAAGATACATTTAACTTTAAAACATCAGTTACCAATTTATCAGATGAAGTAATGTATTATTCATTTGGACATCACCCAGCATTTTTAACTGATTCAAATACAAAAATTGTCTTTGAAAATGAAGAAAATTATTCAATGAAAATGGGTCCGCATGGAACTTACTTAAAAACTGATGAATTATACAAAGCAAAAGAAATAACTGTAGCAGAAGTTGATTTTTCAGATTCTAAATCATTATTCTTTGATGAAATTAAATCAAATTGAATTAAATATAACTATAAAAATGTCGAAATTACATTTGATATTGAACAATATCCATATTTTATTTTATGATCTACAAATAATACTTCAAATTATATCTGCATTGAACCATGACAAGGACTACCAGATGAATACGAAAGACAAGATTTAGAGTTCAAAAATAAAAAAGGAAATGTCTCATTAAGACCAAATCAAACTAATGTTTTTGATTTAAAAATGAACTTTAAAAATATTTAACAAAAAATCAACACTATTTACTGTGTTGATTTTTTCATTCTTCATAATATTCTAAAATTAATGTTTTTAATTCAGGAACAAGTAAATCTTGTGCAACTGTTTTAAAGATTTTTCCTTTTTTAAAAATGATTCCACCTTTATTGCCCCCAGCAATTCCGATGTCTGCTTGAGAAGCTTCACCAGGTCCATTTACAACACAACCAAGTACTGCAACTTTTAAAGGGAAATGCAATTCTTCAACAAATTCTTCAATTTCTGTAACAACGTCTTTTAATGCAAATTCAAGTCGCCCACAAGTTGGACAAGCAATTACTTCGACCATATCTTCAAATAAACCCATTGAATTTAATAATCTTTTGGCAACTTTTATTTCCATAACAGGATCTTCACTTAAACTAATTCTAATAGTACTTCCAATTCCGTTAAATAAAAGATAGCCAATTCCAAAACTAGATTTGATAGCTCCATTTAATAAACTACCAGCTTCAGTAATTCCAATATGTGCTGGGTATTTTCATGTTTTACTTGCTAAAGTATAGGCTTCAATTGCCATTAAAGGATCTGTTGCTTTTAATGAATAAATAATATCGTGAAAATCTAAGCGTTCTAATATTTCTATGTGTTCTCTTAAAGCTTCAACCATACATTTAGGAGTTCATCCATATTGAGCTACCAATTTTTTGGGTAAACTACCAGAATTGACCCCAATTCTAATCGGAATCTTTTTTTCACGACATTTTTCAACAACTGCTATTGTATTTTCTTCAATTCCAATATTTCCAGGATTAATTCTGATTTTGGCACATCCTGCATCTGCTGCAATTAAAGCAAATTTATAATTGAAGTGAATGTCTGCCACAATTGGAACAGGACTTCTTTTAACAATTTGAGCTAAGGCATTGGCATCATCAATTCCCAAGACAGCAACTCTTACAATTTGACATCCTTCTTTATAAAGACTGTTAATTTGAGCTAAAGTTGCTTCTACATCTCGTGTTTTTGTTGTAGTCATTGATTGAATAACAACGTTATTATTGCCCCCAATTTGAATGTCACCAACCATCACAGGTCTTGTATCTTTTCTATTTATCATGTTAAAAGACTCCATTTCTTAAAAGTTAATCATTAAAATAATACAATAATTTTAGAAATAAAAGACTTAATTTGACTAAATTTATAAAACATAATTTTGTATAATTAAATTTATAGGAGAAAAAATAAGTGTCTGAAAAAATTACTCTAAAAGATATTGTTGAAATTAATAAAGTTTTGACAAAACAAGAATATACTTCACATAAAGAATTTGAAGCTTATTTGGACGTTATTGGTGAATATATTGATGACACTTTCTTCAAACAAGATGTTATAATTGAAAGGCTTTTACATTATAGTGAACAAAGCTATAGATTTTTAGATATTAATATTAATAAGAATTGAGAAGTGGAGTTATCAACAAAACACGTTCATGATTATTTATCAAATTGTCGCAGAGCAATTGAAAAATCATTATTTGGACCAGAACAAATATTTGATTTATCAATCTTTGTAGAAATTAAAAGTATTGTGGGCTATTTCTTAGAGAAAGTTCAAGATTTTGATTCTTTAAGAGATTATGAAACTTTATACAGTATAAATACGGTTGAATTTCATCAACAAAATGAAACCTTTAAATATTTATATACTGCTTTTGATAAATTCACATATATTGCAAGACACTTAAATGATAAATACTTTAAAAAAGTAAAATCAGATTTAAGTGAAGAAAATCTAAAATTCTTTACTGATTTTGCTCGAGATATTTCATTTTTAACAGTTGATGCCAAAGCTTATACATTATTAAATGATACAATTGAAACAATAACTTATTCAAAAGCATGACATTATATTAGACGATTGCGCAATAATTTAGAACATGACTTTGCCGATCCTTTATGTAAATACAATATTACATTTTCAATTGAATTATTATTTATAATAATTGGTAGAATTATGTTAGTTTTAAATAAGACATTAAAAAATGAAATTGATATTCGCAAAACTTTAGAAGAACTAAAAAATAGTTAGGAAATATAATTAAAATGGAACGATGAGAATCAGTACAATTAAGTAATTTTGAAGGTCCTTTGGATTTACTATTACACATGATTAAAGAAAAAGAAGTTAACATTTTTGATGTTAATTTACTAGAACTTTCAAATCAATATTTAGAATATATTAAACGTATGTTAACTTTAGATATTGAAATGGCAAGTGAATATTTAGTAATGGCAAGTTATTTAGTGGAATTAAAGTCAAAATTATTAATTCCAAAAGAAGTGGTTGATATTAATTCAAATTATGAAGAAGAACAAAGAGAAGAATTATTAATGCGTCTTTTTGAATATCACAAAATTAAAGAGGTCACTGACTTTTTTAAAACTCAACAGGTTGAGGGATTAAAAACTTATAGTAAGCCAAAATCAATTATCAAAATTACAAAGATTGATGATGATAAATTACCATTAGCACCAAATAATGTTGATATTGATAAATTTTCTCAAATATTTTTAAAAGCAATTGAAAAATCAAAACTTAAAACTATGGAAACAAATACTTTAAATACAAATGAAGTTTCACCAGAAGAAATTGCTGTTGAAATTAAAAAGTATTTGGCACAGCATCAAATTGATGAGATTAAATTAGAAGATTTAATTGAAGAAAAAGAGTTTTCTTTAAGAATGCTTGTTGCAACATTTTTAGCAGTTTTAGATTTAGCTTCTAAAAATATCATTACAATTTTTCAAAAAGTTAATGATGTAATTATTAAATATAACAAAGGAGATGATTAATTATGGATATCAAAAAAATGCAAGCTATCACTGAAGGACTTTTATTTGTTAACGGTGATGAAGGAGTTGAAACTGAAGAATTAAAATTTATTCTTTCTGTTGAAGATGACGTCATTATTGAGCAAATCATTTTAGCTCTAATTGAAAAATATCAAAATGATCAATCATCTGGATTAGATATTCAAAAGTTTGCAAAAACTAAATTTAGAATGATTACAAAAAAAGAAAATGCTGATTATTATGCTAAATTATCAAATGTTAAAACAGAAGCTAAATTATCAACAGCAAGTATTGAAACTTTATCAATAATTGCTTATAAAGGACCAATTAGTCGTCATGGAGTTGAAGATATTCGTGGTGTTAATTGTGAGAATATATTTTATAAATTAAAATTAAGAAATTTAATTACTGAAGCTGGAAAATCTGATGAAATTGGAAAACCAATGTTATACAAAGTAACAGATGACTTTTTAAAATATTTTAATTTAAACAGTTTAGAAGATCTGCCTAAACTAAAAGAAGCAGATATCGAAGAAAGAGATATTTTCAGTAGGGATTAAATATGGAAAGATTACAAAAAATAATTGCCTCAAGGGGTTATTGCTCAAGAAGGCAAGCAGAAGTTTTAATGACTCAAGGAAGAGTTAAAGTAAATGGACAAGTTGTTACAGAACTTGGTTCTTCATTTGATGATAATGTTGAAATTTCAATTAATAACAAACCATTATTAAAAGTAGCACAGAAAGTTTACTATTTATTTAATAAACCAAGATTAGTTTTAACAACAATGCATGATCCCAAAGATCGTCCAACTGTTGCAGATTACTTTAGAGATAGCAAAATTCGAGTATTTCCAGTTGGACGTTTAGATTATGACGTTAGTGGAGCTTTAATTATGACAAATGATGGAGAATTTGCAAACTTTGTGATGCATCCAAAATATGAGTTTCGCAAAACTTATCAAGCATTATGTAAAGGTTCAGTTTCAAAAGCACAAATAAAACAATTAGTAAATGGTGTTGTGATTGATGATGATTATAAAACTAAGGCAATTTATGCTAACTTAATTAAATATGATGCAAAATATGATGAATCAATTATGGAATTAACAATTGCAGAGGGAAGAAAACACCATGTTAAAAAAATGTTAATTGCAGCAGATATTTATTTAAAAAAATTAAAAAGAACACAAATTGAATTCTTAGAAATTAATGATATTGAAGTTGGTAAATTTAGAGAATTAAAAACTCATGAAGTAAAACAATTCTATGGAATTTATAATTCACTTTCAAAGAGAGGCAAAAGGTAAACTATTTATGAGAATAGCATTATTTGGTACAGTTGGTGCTGGAAAATCTACAGTATCTGAAGAAATTTCAAAACGTTTAGGATATGAAATATTTCCAGAACCAATCGATAATAATCCATACTTTGATGATTATTACAAAGATATGAAAGCAAATGTTTTTAAAATGCAAATTTATATGTTAACTGCTAGAAGTAAACAATTGCTTGATGCAAAAGTTCTTCAAAATGTTATTTTTGACAGAACAATTTTAGAAGATCCTATCTTTGTTGCAGTTAACCATCATTTAAAAACTATGAATGATATTGATTATAAAACTTATACTGATTTTTATGAACATGTTGTTATTCCAAATCTTGGACATAGATCTGAATTTGATTTAGTAATTTACTTAAAAGTTTCAACTGATAAAGCAATTGAAAGAATCAAAGAACGTGGTAGAGTTCAAGAATTAGATACTCCAAGAGAATATTGAGAAATTTTAAATCAAAAATATGATGATTTCTTTGAAAGAAGAAAACATATGTTTAACTTTTTAGTAGTTGATGCTGAGGGAGATAATCTTGAAGCAAAAATGGATGGAATCATGGAAAAAATTTATCAAATGGAGCCAACATTAAAAAAATAAAGTTATAAAGAAAAAGAATATGAATTTAAAATTCGTATTCTTTTTATTTTGTTTTGTACTTTAAAACATAATGTTGTAAAATTTTAAAGTACAAAATAGTAAAAGAGGAAATTTTATGGGAAGAGCACACGAAGTTAGAAAACAAAGTATGGCCAAAACTGCTGCAATGAAATCTGCAATTTATGGTAGAGCTTCAAAAGAAATTTATATGGCAGCTAAAAATGGAAGTAAAGATCCAGAAGCAAATCTTGCCTTAAGAAGTGCAATTGATAAAGCAAAATCTAAACAAGTACCAACTGATGTTATTCAAAGAGCAATTAAAAAAGCTGAGGGAAATGATGGAGAGAGTTTTACTTCAAATCGATATGAAGGATATGGTCCTGGAAACTCAATGATTATTGTTGATTCTTTAACAAATAATGTTAATAGAGCAATTGCAGAAATTAGAGATGCTTTTAATAAAAATGGGGGAAAAATTGCAAACTCAGGAGCAGTTTCACATTCATTTCAAGCAACTAGCTTATTTGCTTTTTCTGGATTAAGTGTTGAAGAAACTTTAGAATTATTAATGGAAACTGATGCAGAAGTAAACGATGTTGTTGAAGAAGATGAATCAACTGTAGTTTATGCTTCATTTCAATCATTTAATACAGTTAAAACTGCACTTGATAATGCGGGAGTTAAAGAATATCAAATGGCTGAAACAACAATGTTAGCAGATGAAGAAATGACAATTGCAGTAGAAGAAGATAGAATTAAATTTGAAAAACTAATTGATAAGTTAAATGAACTTGAAGATGTTCAAAATGTTTATCATAATATTAATGAAGAAACTATGTAAATTTACATAGTTTTTATTTTATGTTATATTTACATTGGAGGATGAATGTGGATGAAAAAATTATTAATGCTATTATCAATAGCACCACTGTCTGCAATAGGTGCAACTGTTGTAGCATGTGACCCAGTGCCTTTTGTAATTAATATAGATTTAGAAAAAGACATTGAGCAAACTGAATTAGGAGAAATTATTTTTACTAAGGATGAAATTGAAAATATAGAAAAAAGATCAACAAAATTATTTAATAAGATTGTTGAAAAAAACTCAAAAATTAAAAAAGACTATGCAAAATATTTCTTAATTGAAATTGCAGAAGATAAAGCTATTTTAAGAGCTAATCCAGAATATGAAGAGAACGTAAGTGGGACTTCAACTTTTACATATGAAGCAATTCAAGAAAAACAAAATCTTAAAGATTTAATTAAAGTGACTGCTTTAGGTGAATTTAGTGAAGAACCAAATGAGCAAGAAATTTTTGATAAAGTTGAAGAATTGAATTCGACTACAATTGGAGATTTAACATTTGATGACGTTACAATTGCAATTATAAATAAAAAAGCAACAATTACTGCCAAAGAAGAAAACAAAGACTTTACAGGTTCAGTTTCAGTTAATTGAACACTTGAAGGAGAAAATGTTGAGCCAACTGATATTGCAGATTTGATTAAAGTGACTGCTTTAGGTCAATTTGATGAAACACCAAGTGAGCAAGTAATTTTTGATAAAGTTGAAGAATTGAATTCGACTACAATTGGAGATTTATCATTTGGAGACGTTACAATTGTGATTACAGGTGAAAAAGCAAAAATTTCAGCTGCTAGTGATTCATTTACTGGAACTGTTGAAGTTACTTGAACAGTGGCTGTTCCAGCAATTGATATTGCAGATTTGATTAAAGTAACTGCTTTAGGTCAATTTGGTGAAACACCAAGTGAGCAAGAAATTTTTGATAAAGTTGAAGAATTGAATTCGACTACAATTGGAGATTTAACATTTGGAGATGTTACAATTGCGATTGCAGGTGAAAAAGCAGAAATTTCAGCTGCTAGTGAATCATTTACTGGAACTGTTGAAGTTACTTGAACAGTGGCTGTTCCAGCAATTGATATTGCAGATTTGATTAAAGCAACTGCTTTAGGTGAATTTGGTGAAACACCAAGTGAGCAAGAAATTTGAGATAAAGTTGAAGAATTGAATTCGACTACAATTGGAGATTTAACATTTGGAGACGTTACAATTGTGATTACAGGTGAAAAAGCAAAAATTTCAGCTGCTAGTGATTCATTTACTGGAACTGTTGAAGTTACTTGAACAGTGGCTGTTCCAGCAATTGATATTGCAGATTTGATTAAAGTAACTGCTTTAGGTCAATTTGGTGAAACACCAAGTGAGCAAGAAATTTTTGATAAAGTTGAAGAATTGAATTCGACTACAATTGGAGATTTATCATTTGGAGATGTTACAATTGCGATTGCAGGTGAAAAAGCAGAAATTTCAGCTGCTAGTGAATCATTTACTGGAACTGTTGAAGTTACTTGAACAGTGGCTGTTCCAGCAATTGATATTGCAGATTTGATTAAAGCAACTGCTTTAGGTGAATTTGGTGAAACACCAAGTGAGCAAGAAATTTGAGATAAAGTTGAAGAATTGAATTCGACTACAATTGGAGATTTAACATTTGGAGACGTTACAATTGTGATTACAGGTGAAAAAGCAAAAATTTCAGCTGCTAGTGATTCATTTACTGGAACTGTTGAAGTTACTTGAACAGTGGCTGTTCCAGCAATTGATATTGCAGATTTGATTAAAGTAACTGCTTTAGGTCAATTTGGTGAAACACCAAGTGAGCAAGAAATTTTTGATAAAGTTGAAGAATTGAATTCGACTACAATTGGAGATTTAACATTTGGAGATGTTACAATTGCGATTGCAGGTGAAAAAGCAGAAATTTCAGCTGCTAGTGAATCATTTACTGGAACTGTTGAAGTTACTTGAACAGTGGCTGTTCCAGCAACTGATATTAATGAATTAATTGATGAAAAAGAATTAGGTGAATTTCCAGCTGATATAGATGAAGAAACTATATTTAATAAGTTTATTGAATTAAATGAAAATCTAAAAGATAAAATATCTTTTGAGGATGTAGATGTAGAAATTACTGAAGATGGAAAAGCAACAATTACTGTTAAAAGTGAAAATGAACAATATACTGGAAGTGTTGATGTTACTTGAACAATAACAGATGATAGTGAAGAACAACCTGAATAATAAAACTCAAAACAACAACTAAAAGTTGTTGTTTTTATTTATAATAAATATGTGATTGGAGAAATTAAAATCAATGAATAAAGATATTATTTTACTAAGAGCAGTTGAAGTTGCTGCAATAGCAACTTACAAATATATTGGAAAAAAAGATAAAAATTTAGTAGATCAAGCAGCAGTTGAAGCACTTGAAGTAATGTTAAGAAATGAAAGAGGTTTTAAACTAAAAGTAATTAATGGAGAAGGAGAACTTGATGAAGCACCAATGTTATATGTTGGACAAATGCTAGGTGATGTTGATAATCCAGATGCACCTTGTTTTGATGTGTCTGTAGATCCTGTTGAAGGAACACATCCAGCTGCAAATAATTTTGCAGGAAGTATTGCAGTAATTGCAATTTCAAAAGAAAATACAATGCTTCAACTTCCAGAAATGTACATGGAAAAATTATTTGTAAGTGATGAATTTGTTGATGCAATTGATTTCAGTAAATCAATTGTTGAAGTTGCAAATGATATGCAAATTCATGCAAGAAGAAAAGACTTAAAATGTATTATTTTGGATAAACCGCGTCATCAAAAAACTATTGAAGCTTTAAGCGCAATGGGAATTGTTGTACGTTTAATTCAAGATGGAGATGTATTGGCAGCAATTGATGTAGTTAATGGTGAAGCAGATTTTGTTTATGGAATTGGGGGAGCACCAGAAGGAAGCTTAATGGCTTCACTTTCAATTGCTTCAGGATGTAAAATGTATGCTAAATTAGTTTCATACAAAGATATTTGACCTAATGAAGTTGAAACAGAACAAAGAGTTATTAAAGAAAATGCTTGATTAGAAAAACACAATATTGATTTTGATTTAGTTTTTGAAGATACTAATTTAGTAAATGATCAAAGAACAAGATTCTTTGCAACAGGAATTACAGCTGGGGGAACTTTAAAACCAATTAATTATCGAAATGGTAAATTCTATGTTAATGCTTTTATTGCAAGTCATGGAATTGTAAGAAATATAAAAACTATTTATGATATTAAAAAAGTTAATGGTTTAAAACCAGACATTAAATATTTATTTGAAAAATACAAAAGATAGGTAAAGCCTATCTTTTGTATTATAATTAACCTAGGTGATTTATATGTCTAGTTTATCTTTAATAATTTATTTAGCAGTTGTGCTATCATTTATGACAATTATATTTTTAAAGACATATAATACAATTTTGTATTCTAAAATTGAAGTTAAGCATATTAACTCAGCAGATATAAATATTTCAACTTCAAAAATTAATGAAATAATGAATTCTTTTTTAAAATTTTTAAATGTTAATGATTTAAAAATTAATTATGGTGAACATGAACAATATTTACGTGTGCACCAAATGTTAAATAAAAGTAATAAAACCATTGATATTCCTCGATGAGTAATGCCAAGTGTGGGTTATGAATTAGATTATTTACTTGCAAGTATCTGATACAATTGCAAAATTTATAATAAGGATAAAGAAGTAAAGAAATATAATTTCTTAGTAAATATATTACCTGCAGTATTTATTTTTATTTATTTTATTTTATTTGCAGTGTGAGTTGTTTTTATTATTACAATTAGCTTCTTTTTAAGAGAAGAAGATATTATAAGATCATTTTTAAGTGTTTTTCAAACTTATTATTTATTAGAAATTCCGACAATTATATGTTTTATAGTTTATATTAGTATGATATTTTTATCTCCAAAACTAAAGTATTATTTAGAAACAAAATATGAAAGAGAAATCATTGATTTTGTAAATAGTGAATTTTCAGGTTATAAAGCAGATATAGCAGCGGCCAGAGTTTATGCCTTAGAAATTGGAAAAGTCCATTTTGGTTTTTTTAAATTAAGTGGCAAAACAATAAACATTAAATTTTTAGGTCCTTTTACAAATCTATAAAAAAACTTAACTGTTTCATCAGTTAAGTTTTTATTTGCCCCATAAATGTATATGATATATTATATCACAGATCTTGTCATCTTTGCACTTGAGACAACTTACAATTATAATAATAGTAATAACAATTAAGTAAGTCACAGGGGGTGTTTTTATGAAAAAGTTATTATCACTATTAGGGGCAGCTTCATTAACTGCAACAGGTGCTTCATCAGTTGTTGCATGTGGAGGTCCTTTAACTAAAACTCAAACACAAATATTGAATTCTATTATTAACTTTATAGAAAATAAAGAGAATTTTAAATCAGATAACATATCTGCTCAAGAAATTATTAACGAAACTAAGCAAAAATTTGAAAATGAAAATGAAAATTTATATATTAATCAAAAAGATGCCATTCCAGAAATGTCATCATTATTAGTATTAATTGATTTAGAGGAAAATATTGATTCAAAATTAACGTTTAATTTGGAATTAATTACTCCAGATTTAATATCAATTTTTAATAATGAACCAAAATGAAATGAAATGGGAACTAAAGAAAAAGCAACTTTAGATTTAAATACAGTTGTGGATCCAGAGGTACCAAATCCAGATCCACAACCTGAACCAGAAAACCCAGGAACAGAAAATGAAAAGGATTTAGAAGCAAATATTCCAAATACAGATTTAGGGCATTTTTCAAAATATCCTTCTAGATCAGATATTATTATTAGAACTGCACAATTAAATCCAAAAGCACCTTTAAATAACGGTGGTTTCGATGTAGATTATCGAGGATGAGATGATGGTAGTGGAAAAGACACTGCAACTATTTATCCAACTCAAAATTCACATGTGGGTCTAACAGGAAAAGTAACATTGCATTTTACATATACAGTTACAGTTTAAAAAAAGAGAATTTTATATAAAATTCTCTTTTTTTATGCTTGTCCTAAACCTTTTTCTTTTCATTCAGCGATAATTTCTTCTTTACCACCTGGTTTTAGATATCTATCTTTATATTCTACAAAACGGTCTTTACATTCTTGAATTTCGTGAATTGCTTCGTTTAAATCTCCTCAACCATCAATTCTAACTTCTTTTTTTTGTAAAGCTTTATATTGTAAGAAGAAGTTTTCAATTTCATCTTTTAAATGTTGAGGTACATCTTCTAATTTTTGATAAGTATTAAATCTTGGATCATCATTAAATACACCAAATAATTTAGTATCAATTTCTCCAGCATCAATCATACGAATTGTTCCCAAAATTCTAATATTTACTCTAACACCAGGAAGAGTTGGATATGTAACTAAACTAATAACATCTAATGGATCTCCATCTCAGTCTAAAGTTTCATCAATAAATCCATATTCACCTGGATAAAAGTTTGCTCCGTACAATACTCTATCTAAACTAATAGTTTTTGAGTTAATATCGTATTCATATTTGTTTGAACTTCCTTTAGGAATTTCAACGATCATTTCAATGACATTGTTTTTCATAATTTATTTACTCTCCTTATACAAAATGATTTTATAGTAAAATCATAAAGTATTATAAAAAAATTGAAGGGAGTAAATTTAAATGGAAAAAAACAATGATATTGATTTTTACTATCAATTTGAAAGTAAAAGTAAATATTTTAAATTATCTAGTTACAAAATTGTTTTACTAGCAATGATTATTGCTTTAAACTTAATTCTTTCAATTATTAGTGTCTGAGTATTTCAATGAATTGCTATTATTGGATTTTTAAGAATTGAAATCAGTTTTATAACTTACTTAATTTGTTGAAAAACAATAAATGGTTTTTATGCCATGTTAATAATTACACCTTGTACATGAATGCGCTATATGGGCTTTGACCCTAATGTTGAACCAGTGGGGTTATTATCTATGAATTTAAGTGATTTATTTATAATGGGATGTTTTATCTTATTTGCTTGAGTTTTTACAATTCATAAATCATTTAAAAATGTATATGTAAAAATTTTTATAATTTCATTAATTATTTGTTTAATAGGCAGTTTATTTAATATTTTATTAAATTTCACTTTCCTATTAGACTTATATAGTTTTTATTTCGGAGTTTCTTTTGATTATTTAAAATCTTGATGATATGCAGGAATATTAACAGGCTATGTTTATTTAAAATATATGATTAATTTAATAATGTTTATTTCAATTTATAAGGTTTTAAATATTATTAGTAAAAATGATCATCATAATAATAAGTAACTACAATTGTAGTTATTTTATTTATAAAAATTATAAACTTTAATTATAATTTTTATAAATTAGTATATAATATAAATATAAGAAATTATCAAGGAGAAAGTTTTATGGAAAAAGATAATCACAATGTTCCAGAACACACTGGAACTAAAACAAAAGATCATTATCATGATGAACACCATTTTGATGCTCTTGGAAACCATGATGATGTTAATGAAAATGATTTTAATTTTAAAAATAGTATTTATACAAGTAGAAAAAATTTAATTTATCGTATATCTGCTTCAGGAGTATTTTTAGCTCTTGCAATTGTTGCTACAGGTATTGATTCTTTACTTGAAAAATTCTTTACTCTACCATTAGAAGGAGTATTTCTACCAGTAAGATATTTTGATATTGTAGTTGTATTTTTATCAATTGGAATAATTGGACCAATTTTTGCAAGCATTTTAGGATTATTAATTCCTTGAATACATTTAGGATTTGATCCAGTTCATGGGCCTTTGCCTTCATTAATAGACTCAATGGGGTATTTTGTTATTATTTGAGTATTTTGAGCTGTTTATTATGTAATTTTTAGAAATTCATATATTCACAAAGATCCAAATCGCAAAAAAGATTTAACAAAAAGATGAGTGCCAATTGCTATTTTTGTACCAATTGCATTATTAATTTATGTACCTTTAACTGTATGAATAATTTATGTAACAAATCCAGATCATGAAACTGCATCTGCAGGAATTAGTCTATTTCATGATGATCACGATCATGGTCATTGAAGCGCATTTAAAGAAAAATATCTAATTTATACAGCAATTGTGACTGGTTTTGAATCAGTTAGATTTATTGCATGTTATATCTTATTTGCAGTATTAGAACCACAAATGAAAAAAACAAATCACAGATTTAGATAAAAATAATACCCTTTATTCAAAGGGTATTTTATTTGAAAAAAAGCAAATAAGGTCTTGATAATTTGTTAAAATAAGAATGTAGTTAAATTCTTTATTAATTACGTTGAAATGGGGGATACATATGGCAAAAAAACCAGTGTTTGTTTCAATGGATTTAGGAACAGCTTATACATTAGTATATATTTCTGGACAGGGAATCGTGTATAACGAACCTTCAATCGTTGCTTACAAAATCAAAGAAAATAGAATTGTTGCAGTTGGTGCAGAAGCTTACAAAATGATCGGGAAAGGTAACAAAACTTTAAGAATTGTTAGACCGATGGTTGATGGAGTTATTACAGACATCAAAGCAACTCAAGCTCAATTAAACTATATCTTTGCTCGTCTAAGATTAGATAAAACTTTAAAAGGAAGTGTCATGTTATTGGCTTGTCCTTCAATTATTACTGAATTAGAAAAAAATGCATTGAGAAAAATTGCTCTTAACTTAGGAGCAGCTCACGTGTATATTGAAGAAGAAGTAAAAATGGCTGCCCTTGGTGGTGGTGTAAATATTGAAGCGCCAACAGGACAATTAATTGTAGATATGGGTGGAGGAACAACTGACGTTGCAGTTATTGCATCTGGAGATATCGTTCACTCAAAATCAATTAAGATTGCTGGAAATACTTTAAATGAAGAAATCCTAAAATTTGTGCGTGCACAATATGGGATGGATATCGGTATTAAAACTGCTGAAACAATTAAAGTACAAATGGGATCATTAGCTAAATTTCCTGATGAAAAATCTATGAAAGTTTATGGACGTGATGTTGTTTCGGGATTACCAAGAGAAATTGAAATAACACCTGCAGAAATTAGAGAAGTGTTAAAAATTCCTTTATCAAAAATTATTGATTTAACAGTTAGAGTATTAGAAGAAACACCACCAGAATTAGCTGGAGATATCTTTAGAAATGGATTAACTCTTTGTGGAGGAACTGCATTAATTAAAGGTATTGATAAATATTTTGGAGATACTTTACAATTGCCAACAAAAGTGGGACAACAACCATTACTAGCGGTAATTAACGGAACTGCTAAATTTGAAGATTCAATTTTTGAAGAATTAAGAAGAAGCATGAACTCAAAAGAGCTTTCATTATAATTAAACAAAAAGAACTTATTAAGTTCTTTTTTTTTTTTTTTTTCAATAAAAAAGAAGAGTTTTTACTCTTCTCCAATTCGAACAGCACCTGTAGGACATACCATTTGTGCTTCTAATAATTCAAGATCATTTTCTTTAGCTTCTGCTAAGCCATCATCATCTAAAAATAAGGTTTCTGTTTCATCAATTTCGATGCAAGCCATGCATCCAATGCAGATGGATTTATCTATTCAAGTTTTTTTCACAAGAATCAACTCCTATCACTAATATAATAACAAAATTTCAATTTTCTTAATAAATAATTTATAATATATAAGTTAATAAATAGGGGGCAAAGATTTTTATGCCAAGAATAACAAGGACTGAACGCAATAAAGAACTTCATATTAAAGTTAATCAAGAAATTGCGTATAGAAAGAAAAACCATGATGAAAAATCACTGGTAAATTCGACTTTTGAAAAATTAAAGGCAATTGATCAAGCCTATTTTTGAGAAAAAATTCAAGCATTTGATAAGAAACATCAAATTGAAAAACCCTATTTAGATAAAGATAGATCTTCTTCAATACTTTCAGATGAGTTAAAGTATGAAATTAAAAGCCAAATTAATGAATTAAAAAAAATTAAACAAAAATCTGTTAGCGTTCAAGAACTTAAAATTGATGAAAAATCACTTGAAGAAGAGGAATATATTTATAATAGTGAAAAATTTAAACGTTATAATGAAAATTTATTAAGAAATGAAAAATTATTTTCAAAAAATATTGAAAAATTAAAATCAAAACAAGTAGGAAAAATTGATGTTGCTCAAGACATTGAAATGACAACAGTTCAATCAATTAGAAGTCAAGATAATCGTGCACCATTTATAATGGTTAAAGAAGTAAATGATAAAGTTATGAAAACAAGTAACGTTGTGCAATCTTCTTGAAAAAGTTTTATTAAAAAGCGTAGGTTTAAATGAGCACTTTCTATTTTGATAATGCTTATTTTGATAATGCTAGTAGCAATTTTATTACCAATTTTTATTTAGAGGAGAACAAATATTATGGATAAGAAAATCAATATTGCAGTTGATGGGACTGCAAGTAGTGGTAAAAGCTCAGTTATGAGTGCAGTTGCCAAACAATTAGGTTTTGATTTCATTGATACAGGTTTAATGTATCGTGCTTATACAAAATTATGTTTAATGAACAATATTGATTTTTCAAAAGAAGAGCAAATTGTTTCACTCTTAGATCAATTTGATTGTCAATATAAAGAAAATGATCGAATTTTTGTTGGTCAAGAAGAATTAACATCATTTTTATCAGATTATGAAGTTGCTGAAAATATTAAATATGTTGCAGCAACTGTTAAAGTAAGAGAAAAAATGGTTGAATTGCAAAAGAAACTTGCAGAACCAAAAAATAAAATCTTGGTAGGTAGAGACATTACAACAGTTGTGTTACCTGATGCAGAATTAAAAATCTATTTTGATAGTTCTGCAGAAGCACGTGCTCAAAGAAGATTTTTACAAAATCAAAGAAACAATGTTGAACCTAATGTTTATGAAGATATTTTAAGACAAATTCAACAAAGAGATGAATGAGATAAAAATCGAGCAGTAGGAGCATTAACTATTGCTCCAGATGCGTGATTGTTTGATACAAGTAATATTAATATTGATCAAGCAATTGAAATTGTAATTGAAAAAATCAAAAATCTATAGAGAAATTGGAGGTGTGGATTTATGGCTCGTAAGGGTATTGTTGCAATTGTGGGAAGACCAAATGTTGGTAAATCCACATTATTTAATAGGATTATTCGTGAAAAAAAAGCAATTGTTGAAGATAAACCTGGTGTTACAAGAGATCGAATGTATGGTAAAAGTGAATGATTAACTCGTAACTTTATTGTTGTTGATACAGGGGGAATTACTTTACAAGATAGTGCTTTTGCAAAAGAGATAAAAATGCAAGCAGAAATTGCAATGGAAGAAGCTGATGTCATTGTATTTGTAATTAACTTTAGAGAAGGAATTACTTTAGAAGACGAAGCTGTTGCAAAAATCTTGTATAAAACTAAAAAACCAGTCTTGCTGGCTGTTAATAAATATGATAAAAAAGAACAATTTGATGAATCATTTTCATTCATGACTTTAGGATTTGGTGAACCATTCTTAATTTCTTCAACTCATGGAATTGGAACTGGAGATTTACTTGATAAAATTGTTGAACAATTGCCAAAATTTAATAATGAATCACTTGATAGTGAAACACGTCTTGCAATTGTAGGAAAACCAAATGTAGGAAAATCATCTTTAGTTAATGCTTTAGTTGGTGAAGAAAGAATGATCGTTTCTGAAATTGCTGGAACAACAATTGATAGTGTTGATAGTAAAATTAAAGTTGATGGCAATGAATATACTATTATAGATACTGCTGGAATGCGAAAAAGAGGACGTATCTATGAAAATTTAGAAAAATATAGTTATTTACGTTCATTAACTTCTATTAATAAAGCAGATATTGTCTTATTAATGTTAGATATTAGCCAAGCAATTAGCGATCACGATACTAATATTGGGGGGTTTGCATTTGAAGAAAATAAACCTATAATAATAGTTGGAAACAAGTGGGATCTAGTTAACAATAAAGAATCTAATACTATGAAAAAGAAAGAACAAGAGATAAAAGCATATTTTAAATATTTAAATTATGCAAGTGTCTTATTTGTTTCGGCAAAAGAAAACCAAAGAGTGCATAAAATATTTGATGCAGTTGAATTAGTAAAAAATAATATCAAAAAGCGTATTAGAACTAGCTTGTTAAATGAGATATTCAATAAAGCTCAATTAATAAATCCAGCCCCCAATCATAATGGGGGCAGACTGAAAATCTATTATGCTTCTCAAGTTGAAGCGTATTTACCAACATTTGTATTATTTGTAAATAACCCTGAATTTGTACACTTTTCATATAAAAGATTTTTAGAAAATCAAATTAGATCACAATTTGATTTTAGTGGTGTACCAATTACAATTATCTTTAGAGAGAGGAAATAAAAATAAGATGAAAAAAGCAAAAGTAGCTATCATTGGAACAGGAGCATATGGAACAGTTTTGGCCAATGTATTAGCAGATAATGGACATGATGTAATCATGTATGGAATTGAGCAAACTCAAATAAATGATATTAATAATAACCACTTAAACTCTAAGTTTTTTCAAGATTTACTAATTAATGAAAATATTAGTGCAACAAATGACTTTGCAGTTGCTATGGAAAAATCAGAAATTGTTATTCTATCAACTCCAACATTTGCACTAGATGCTTCAATTGATAATATTATTAAATATGGAAAAAGAGAAATGCATATTATTAATGTTGCAAAAGGACTTGATGGAGAAGCACTTGATGTATTAAGCAAAAGAATTAAAAATAAACTTGCAGATACTGGAGTTATGAAATCATATGGAGCAATTTATGGTCCATCTGTTGCAATTGAAGTTATTATGAGAAAACCAACTTGTGTAATGAGTTGTAATGAAGATATTAAAATTGCTGAATACATTGCAGAATTATTTTCAAATGAATATTTTGTTGTTAAAGCAACAGATGATATTGTTGGATGTGAAATTGCAGCTGCATTAAAAAATACAGTTGCGATTGCTAGTGGAATGCTGCATGGATTTGCTGGAGCTGATAATGCAAAAGCATCATTAATTACTATTGGAAATGCAGAAATTTATAATATTGCAAAACATTTTGGAGCAAGATTAGAGACATTTATGAACTTTGCTACATTAGGAGACTTAATTTTAACTGCATCATCTATTAAATCTCGTAACTTTTCTCTAGGGGTTCAAATTGCAGAAAGAGATAGCGCAGAACCTGTTTTAAAATCACATAAAAACACTGTTGAAGGCGTAGCATCTTGTGATTTAGCCTATAAAATTGTAAAAAAACTTAAAATTTCTTCACCATTATTTGAAATAATGTACAAAATACTATACAATAAGGGTAAGCCTAGTGTGTTAATCAATGATTTTTTCAAACACGCTAAGGTAGTATAGATATAAGGGGTGTACAACCATGACAAAAAAAGAATTATCTGATAAAGTAGCTGCACAATTTGATACATCAAAATCAAAAGCAGAAGAAATGGTTAACTTCGTATTTGACACTATTACAAGTAGTTTAGTAAGCAAAGAAGAAGTTGCAATCGCAGGGTTTGGTAAATTCGTAACAGCTGCAAGAGCTGCTCGTGAAGGAGTTAATCCTTCAACTGGAGCAAAAATTCAAATCGCTGCTACAACTGTAGCTAAATTCAAAGTTGCAAAACAATTAAAAGAAGCAGTTGCTAAATAATTTTGGCATATGCAAATAAAAGTTGCTTAGCAACTTTTATTTTTTTGAAAAAAAGAGGTAATGTTTATGTTCGACCTTTTAAAAACTGGAATTATCAATAAAAGAACCCTTTTAATTCTAAACTACGCTAAACTAGACATAAATGAAAATCAATTAGCAATAATATTAATAATCATGGAATTATCAAATGAAGAACAAAAGAATTTTACAGCTTCGCATATTGCTCAATATATGTCAATTGACAAAGAAGCTGTTGAACAAGAAATTAGTAAATTACTTGTAAGTCACTTAATAAAATTAGAACAAAATGGTAAAAAAACAGTTCTTGATTTAATGCCTTTGTTTGCTAGACTTACAGTTATTTTAGAAGAAGAAAATTCTAAATTAATAACTGATAATAATTATGAATTTATTGAACAAATGTTAAAAGTCAAAATGACAACAGACATGATTGAAGAAATTGATTCATATATGAAGAAAGGTTTATCTAAGCCAAAAATAATGTCATTAATGATTGAAAATGATGTTAAAGCTTATGATCAATTAATTAAGCATTTAAAATCATATATTAAAAATAATGAAATTAAAATTACAAGATACAATTGATTAAATGATTAACAACAGGAATTAGATTTAAATAAATTTTATCTAAATGCACTTCAATACCATTTTGAATAAATCATTCAAATGGTATTTTTTTAACTTTAATTTGATCAAATAATGCAATATCAACTGCAAAATAGCGTTCATATTTGTGAAAATAAATTAAAACAAAACTAATTGCTTTCATTTTACGAACTAATTTTAATTTTTCAATTTGTTTTAGTTTAATATTGTTGGGATTAAAATAATCTTTTTCAGTTTCTTTAGCATCAAATTCAACATATATTCCTTTATACAAACCAACATAATCACAAAAATCATTTTGTAATAAAATTGAATTCATAATGTTATTTTCAATACTAATTGTGCGACTAGGCAAACTTATTTTGTTAAGTAATAATCCAAATTCTTGTAAATAAACTAAACTTAAATTAATAATTGTTTCTAAAAACATTCCCTTATTTTTTAATATCATAAAATCATCTCCTATTATAGTTATCGTCATTTTTTATTCTTTTTTTACATTTTTTTACAAAAAAATATAAAATAAAACAATAGGGGGCAAAAAAGATGGCAAAATTTATTCAATTATCAGCTGATGAAGTTTCAGAAAGAGATTTTCCAGTTGAATATAAAGGTTATAAAGTAGAAGAAGTGGATCGTTTTTTAGATACAATTGTTGCCGATTATGAATTATTTGCAAAAACAAATAAGGAAAATGAAGATAAAATTCAACAATTATTATCTAAAATTAATGCTTTAGAAAATGAATTGGCAACAACAATTGCAAATTTAAAATTAACAAAACAACAACAAGAAGAATTGGCACGACAAGGTGTAAACAGTTCTGATTTTATTAAACGTCTTTCTGCTTTAGAAAAAAACAATTATAGTAAAGATTAGTATAAAATAATATGTGAGATTAATTTTGAATCAATCGCTATATTTGCAAAATAATATAGAGGAAACTCCACGCTTGCACATCCTGTGATGGATGTAGTGTTTGTGCTAAAGGAAAAAATAACTTTAGGCACCAATTGGTGACGACTAGAGGTAAACCTAAGTGAATTTATTCATATGGTTGAAACTGTAAAGTGCCACAGGGACGATTAGCTAGAAATAGTGAAATGGAACGGGTAAACTCCACAAGCAAGAAACTCAAATTTTGGTAGAGGAGCTAGAGAATAGAGAATCGAATCTATTCTTTGGATCACTCTTTATGGGTGATAGATAGATGATTGATGCGCGTAAGCGTTACAAAACGTGGGTTATGATAGATTAGTCTCACCATTTTTTTTAAGGATTTGTGATTAATGTGAAATATTTAATTAATTTTTTAAAAACAAACAAACTAACAATTGCAACTTGTGAATCATTTACTGGTGGTATGTTTGGTGATTTATTGTCAAACACACCAGGAGTAAGTGAATTTTACAAAGGTAGTTTTATTTGTTATTCAAATGAATTTAAAGAAAATATTTTACAAATTGATGCACAAGTAATTAAAAAAGATGGGGTTGTATCAAGGAATGTTTTGAGAGAAATGTTAAAACAAACTCAAAAAATATTAAAAACAGAAATTGTTTTTGGTTTTACTGGTTATGCACCTCCAATTGACAAAAACAATAAATTATCAGGGTTAAGTTATCTTGGTTTTTTAATTAAAGACCAAGAATATATTTTTGAGTTTAAAATAACTAAAAATATTTCAAGAAAAACTTATAAAAAAAGAGCAATTAACTTTATTTTAAAAAAATTTAAAGAAATTTAAAAAAAGTGGGCAATTTCATATTTTTTTGACGATTACTATATTGGGAGGAAAAAATATGATAAAAAACGATAGTATCAATCAAAATGAAAATGGAAGTGTGATTTTAAAAATGGAAAATAATATTTATGATGATCCAAATTTTAAAGCTATGATTAAAGACATAGAAAAAACCTTTGGAAAAGGTTCAATTATGAGATTGGGTGATAAAGCTGAAATGTTAATTGAAGCAACACCAACTGGTAGTTTTCTATTAGATCGAGCAATTGGAATTGGAGGTTATCCAAAAGGAAGAATTGTAGAAATTTTTGGTCCAGAATCAAGTGGGAAAACTACATTATCTTTACATGCAATTGCAGAAGCTCAAAAAAAACAAGGCCGTGCTGCTTTTATTGATGCAGAACATGCACTTGATCCCAGATATGCACAAAATCTAGGAGTTGATATTAAAAACTTAATTGTAGCTCAACCAGATTCAGGAGAGCAAGCATTAGATATTTTAGAAATGCTTGTTAAATCAAATACAATTGAAATTGTAGTTGTAGATTCAGTTGCTGCATTAGTGCCCAAAGTTGAGTTAGATGGAGAAATGTCAGATCAACAAATTGGTTTACAAGCAAGACTAATGTCAAAAGCTTTAAGAAAATTAAATGGAATTATTTCAAAAACAAATACTACAGTAATTTTTATTAATCAATTACGTGAAAAAGTAGGAGTTATTTTTGGAAATCCTGAAACTACACCTGGGGGAAGAGCATTGCGTTTCTATTCTTCATTACGTTTAGAAGTAAGAAAAGGTGAAACTATCACTGTAAATGGAGAAGCTGCTGCAAATAAAGTAAAAATTAAAGTTGTTAAGAATAAGGTTTCACCTCCATTCAAAACTTGTCAAATTACAATTGGTTACAATCAAGGAATTGATCGTGAACTTGAAATTATTGAAATGGCAACTTTGTACAATGTTTTAACTAAGGCTGGTGTGTGATACTCTTATCAAAATCAAAAAATTGGTCAAGGTAAAGAAAGTGTTAGAACTTGATTAAAAGAGAACCCAGAAATCTCACTTGAAATTCAAAATAAAATTATTGATTTAACAAAATAATAGTTATATTTAAACCACTTTTTAAAAAAGAAGTGGTTTTTATTAACATTAGTGTTATATTAGAAGTAATAAATTATGAGAGACCAAGAAATTAAAAAAATATTTTTTGAGGTTATACGATATCAAAATGAGATTATAGTAAGTGTTTCTAAACAAAGTTCAACTTCACAAGAGGTAAAAGAGTTTGTTATGCAAAGTCATATTGATGAGGATATAAAAAAGTATAATAAAGGTTTAACCAATTGTATAAAGGAGTATAAAATCACTATGAACAAATGCGAAGCAGAAATCAAATTAGCAACAGCTGAATTAAGAAAAATCATTGATCAACAAGCACAAATTATTGCAGAGCAAGCAAAAATAATTGAAGAGCAAGCCAAAACTATTGAAAGGCAAGCAAAAATAATTGAAGAACAGGCAAAAACTATTGCTCAACAGGCCAAACAATTAGAAGAGCAAGCCAAAAGAATTAGTAAACTTGAAAGAATTTTAAAATTAAATAACATTAATGTTGATGATTATGATTAATAAAAATAGAAAACTTTAAAAAGGTTTTCTATTTTTATTTGTAGGATGTTTTGGAGAAACAAAATTAAATAAAAAATAAGGTATAATAAATAAGTCAAAATAATTGACACCATAGCCTACACTTTGAGGTAGGAAAAAATGAAAACAATTGGAAATGAACCACTACTAATTGGGTTATCAATTTTAGCAGTTATTGTAGTTATATTAAGTGCAATATTGTTATATTTATTGGTTGCTCGTCACCCAAAGTATGTGTTAAAAAAAGCAAAAGACGAAGCTAAAAAAATAAAGATGCAAGCAGTTGCAGAAGCTAAAGTAACATCAAGTGAATTAAAAAACGAAATGTTAACTGAAATGAATATTAAAAAGCAAGAATTTGAAAAAGAACTTGAAATTTTTGCTTTTAAAAGAAAGAAATTCAAAGAAGATCTTGAAATATTAAATAATAAAGAAATAAAAAACTTTGAATTAGAAGCAAAAAATAAAAGAATAAAAGATAAATTATCTATAAAAATGAATGAACTATTAGGTTTACTTGAAAATGTTTCAAATATGAGCATTGATCAAGCAAAGGAAAAATTAATAGAATATAGTGAAAAAACTTATTTAGATGAATTAAATAAAGAATTAAAACAAAAAGAAGAAAAAATTAAATCTGAAGCACAAGAAGTTGTTAATCAAATCTTGGTAAACGCAATGGAAAAATCACATGTTCAAATTACAAATGAAAAGAATACAAGTATTTTCATAATTGAAGATGAGTCTTTAAAAGGAAAAATTATTGGAAGAGAAGGGCGAAATGTAAAAGCATTTCAACAATATGGAGGAGTTGATATCATTATTGATGATATTCCTAACCGTATTTTAATTTCTTCATTCAATCCAATTAGAAGAGAAATTGCTTATAATACTTTAAAAGTATTATTGGATTCAGGAAGAATTCAACCAGCAGCAATTGAAGAAACTTTAATTTTAGAAGAAGAAAAGATTCAAGAAACTTTTAAAAGAACTGGATTAGAAACTGTTAAAAATTTAGATTTGTATGATCTTCCAGATGAGATTGTTGAAAACTTAGGAAAATTAAAATGTCGCTATAGTTATGGACAAAATGTTTTACAACATTCAATTGAAGTTGCAAAAATTAGTGCTTCAATTGCAAGAGAATTGAATATGGATGAAAAAATAGCTCTTAAAGCAGGGCTATTACATGATATTGGTAAGGCTATGGATTTTGAACAAGATGGTAGCCATATTCAATTAGGGGTTTTATTATTGCGAAAATATAAAATTGATGAAATCATCGTTAATGCTGTTGAAGCACATCACAATGATGTTGCAAAAAAAACAATTTATGCAGAAATTGTTGCAATAGCTGATGCTTCAAGTGCTGCAAGACCAGGAGCTAGAAATAATAATTCTGAAGAATTTTATTTAAGAATGAAAGAGATAGAAAATGATTGTAATGCTATTAAAGGTGTTGAAAAAACATATGTCTTACAATCTGGAAGAAACATTCGTGTAATTGTCAATCCTTTAGAAATCAATGAATATGATCTAAAAGATGTTTTATATAAAATAAAATCAACAATTGCAGAAAAAAATTGTACCCCTGGGGAAATTAAAATTACAGTGATTTATGAAAAACGTGAATCAACAACAATATAAAAAAAGCATGTTTATAAACTAAACATGCTTTTTTATTTTGAATAAGGAATAAAAGCAAATGTTTCTCTTCCTGTATGACAAACAATAACATTGGGCATTTCTTTTAATAAGCCAAGTGTAATTCCTTTTTGTTCAACTAATTGTAAAACTTCATCTAAAACACTTTGTTCAACTTGTGAATAAGATATATCTAAAATAAAGTCTTTTTCATCTTTAATAATTTTATCTAAAACAATTTCAACTGCTTTCTTAAAAGTTCTTGTTTTATCTTCTTTATCAATTTCACCATTATATTTTAGGATTGGTGTAATTTTTAAAATCTTTGCCAAACCAGCCGCAGCTTTTGTGATTCTTCCTCCTCGAACCAACTGTGTTAGTGATCGAGGAATAATATAACCTTTAAAGTCTTTATATTTATTTTCAATTGCTTCAACTATTTGTTCAATTGGTGTATTGTTTTTTAATAATTCATAACATATTTCCAATTGACGATTTAAAACAACACTTACTCCATTAGTATCAACAACAAAGACTTTATCTTTGTATTCATCTTCTTGGGAAAACATTTTAAATGTATTGTATTGTCCACTTAATCCTTTTGATAATAATAAACAAATTATTTGATCATAGTCTTTTAATAATTCATCTCATTTTGCAAGCATATCTCCTGGTAGAGATTGAGAAGTTTTTAATACTTGACTATCATTTAATTTATAAAATTGTTCACGATTTAAAGTAATATCATCTTTAATTGTTGACTCATCTTCAAGATTTATTAGTAAAGGTACTAAATATAAATCTTGATAATTTGATAAGTCTTTTAAACCAACTGAAGAATCAATAATAATAGCTGTTTTCATTTTTTCACCTCAATAATAATAAAATTTTATATTTAATTACTATTAAAGTTTTTCCAAAATATAAAACAACTTTTATGAGGATATGAATATAAAATTATGTTTTTTAGCATAATAAATTTATTAATTATTAGAATTTTTTTCTGAAATAAAACATTAATTTGGAAAAAAATATTATTTCTAGTAAAATTATTATGAAGCATATCTAAGGAGGAAAAGAATGAAAGTATTATTAGTTTTATTAAGTACTGTGAGTTTAGGAGTTGGTGCAACAGCTCCATTAGTGAGTAATATTAATGCTAATGTCTATGTTAATCCCATTGTTATTAGTCATAGAAAAAATATGGAAATAGCAATAAATGATAAAACATTAACATTTGCAGATGGATTTTTTCTTTATGAGCAAGTAGATGACATGATTTACAAAATTGTTGATGAAGAATATTTATATAGTTATATGAATACTGTGTATTCATTACATAGTAAATTATTATCCCTTATTAATAGTGAATATGAACAAAATAAATTAGAAGAACAGAGAATTTTGATTGAACAAACAATGTTAAATTGAAGTAATGATGAAAGTATAAGTGAACTATTGTCAATATATAAAAAGCAGTCAAGCGAAGAAAAAGAAGTTGCTGCAAAAATTTTCTATGCATATAATCAAAGTAGTTCAAAACTGATGATTGAAGATTTAGAAATTTTTCAAGAATATAAAATTCTAAATATCCAAGCTTCAACTGCAATTGCAAGTTTAGAAAATCAATTAGAATTACATAAAACAAGTTTAAAAGTATGAGAAGATACTTTAAAATGACAAGAAGAATTAGTAAGAATTTATGATAATTTAATTAACAAAGCAAAAGAATTAGAGAGCCAATTTATGGATGTGTTTAATTCAGTACTTGCAACACCAGAAGCATTTTTTAAACATATGTTAGAGAAAAAGAATGAGATTTTGGAACCACTTGTAGATAAATTTTTAGATGGAAGTGTAGCAAAATTAGAAGAATTGATGGAAGATGTGACAAACAGAGAACAAAACCCTGATAAAAAAATTGAAGATTGAGTATTGGTTGGAGAAAATTCAGATCCTTGAGATCCTAATGAAGGAAGCCCAACTGAAATTTCAACTGAACAACTAGCGCAAGCATCTGATAATCAAGTTGAATTAAGAATTAAAAATGAGTTAACAGGTGAAGAGACTGCTGAAGAGAAACAACAAAAAGTTTTTAATATTGTAAAAGATGTTGTAGGAGAAATTTATAGAATTGAAGATATTCTATTTTCATCTTTACATCAGAGTTCACAAAAATTCTTTGAATTCGTAAATAACCAGATTCCAAGATTGTCAAATGATGTAAAAGACGCTTTTAAAAAAAATGGAATTCCAATTGAAACAAAGTTTGATGAAGCAATTCAAACAGCATTAGATATTACAAATGCTCTTGCAGATCAAGTTTTAAGCATTTTATCTCCAAAGAATGAAATCTTTGGACAAATTAAAGAATTAGCATTTGCTACATTTGATACAATTGAAGACTGGTATAAAACAATTTCTGTTGCAAAAAAATCAAGTGAAGCAATTGAAGAAATAATAAAGATTAGAGATGAATATTCAACAATACCAGAAGATGTAGAAATTGATGTTGATGAAGTGTATGCAAGAATTGAAGAAACAGAAGAAGAATTAGAGAGACAAGAACAAATTTTAGAAGAAACAAATGAAATTTTAGAAAATAGTAAATATGATATTTTAGATAAAAATTTATTAGAATGAAATGAATTTTTTGGAGATTATACAAACTATCTAGATATAATTGAGCTAAAAGAGAATAGAACAAATACTAATTTAAACCCAATAAAATATTTTAAAAAAGAACTTGAAATTTATAAAAAAAATGTAATAGAAAGACAATTTACTTTTGCAAATCTTATTAATCATGAAAATATAGGTAGTTTAAATCCAAAAGTTATTGAAATGCTAATTGAAGAAAATACAAAATTAGAAACAATTAATCAGTTTATTTTAAAACATGAAGGAGACTTTAATTAATGAAAAAATTACTTATTCCATTAATGTGTTTAACAGTTAGTGTACCAACTATTGGTATATTTGTGCAACAAATTAATTCAAATTCAAAATTTGACCCAATTGATAAATTTAATACTCCATATGAAATGATTGAAATTTCAAATTTGATGGACAAAGTTATATCAAATCCGCATGAATATGATGATATTCAACAAATTCAAAATTTAATGGTTCAATCAACAATTATGTTAGACGAAATTTATTCAGAATCCTTCTTTTATCAAGTTTCTACAAAAATTTCTCAAATTTTAAATTTATTTAAAGAGGAACTTGAAAGTATTGAAACTGTTGAAGGTTCAAATTTTTATCAAGATATAATGAAAAGTTCTCAATCTTTAAGTATTAATTTTAATGCTAAAATTGAAGATTTAGAAATTAAAAATCTATTTATAGATTATGAAAAGTTAAAAAGAGAAGAAGCAATTAAATTTTTTGATATTTATGATAGAAAAATTACGAAATTAAATTTTGATTTACAATTAAAACAAAAGTCTATAAATGATTTAAATATTCGTAATGCAGAAATTGATGAAAAGTTAAAAGGTCTTTCCAAAGAAAACGAAATAATAAATGATATTTTTAAAATATTAGATTTCAATTTGAAATTAGTAGGTAAAGTTAATGAACTATATTCAAATGGAAGATCAAATATTGATGTTTACTATAATTCTGCAGAATGGCATTCAGAAAATTGAGGTCTAGCGTTTATTCCATTTTATGGAACAGGATTTAGTGTAAATTTTAAAAATAACATGAACTATGCTGTAAGAGGTATTGATACTTATATAACAACATTTCTTGATCCAAAAAGTAATAATTATAAAGAATTTTTAGAAATGCAAGAGGGTCTTCAAAATATGAGAGATCAAATTATGGCAATTGATCCAAACGAAAGTAATTGAGTTGGAGATTTATTAGGAGAAGCAGGATTAGATGAAAGTGTTTCGAATGCATTAAATAATGGTGTTCAAAAATTAATTAATGCTTCTTCTTCTATGGGATATGTTGGTTTGGCTATAAAAACCATTAATAGTTTCTTAACAGTTGGTTTTCAAGCTAAAAGAATGGCTGAGACTTTTAAAAAGGAATTAAAGCCAGAATATACAAAAGTTGAGTTATTATTAAATGAAAATGATAAAACAATCTCAGAGGCTTATAAAATAGTTTTAGCTACTCAAAAAGAATTATCTGAAAAATTTGATGTAAATAATAAAGAAATGCAAAAACTTAGAGATGAATTATCAACAAATCTACAAAAAGTTGAAGATGAAAATGAAAAATTAGAGAGTTTAAAAGATGAAATGAATTTAATTAATAAAAGTTTTATTTCTAATATGAATAATGGTATATACGCAGATAATTATTATTGATGACAAACAAATATTATTTCAGATATTGAAATAAAAAGTAAAGTAAATTCTTCATATGAAAATATACAAACAATTAATTTTGAAAAAAATATTGTATATAATAAGCTTTTAGATAAATTAATAAAATCAAAAATGAATCAAAATGTTATTAATAATTTAAAGACAAAACATGAATTGTCAAATCAAAATTATAACTATATAATTAATATATAAAATCAATGAAAGGATAAAAGAAATATGAAAAAATTATTAGCGTTATTTGGAGCATTAACTTTAACTTCTGTTAGTGCTTCAACAGTGGTTGCTTGTGGAGATCCAGATGATAATGGGGGGGGAACAACAAATCCACCTTCAACAGAAAAACATAATTTAGATGATTTGTTTACTACAAATGAAATTAATACACTAAAAATTAATATGGGTAATAATAAAGAAGAGGAAGGCAGAGCATTTACTAATGCTGAAAAATTATTTATAGGTACAACTATTGAAGTATTAGATTTAAATTATGTTGATAATTCTTCACCTAAAGGGCAAAAATTTAAAGATATTGGGGTTTCAGAAACAAATTGATCTAATAGTTTAGAAGCAATGCCAAAAACTCTACTTGAAAATAATGAACAAAGTTTTATGCAACTGATTGATATTATAAATTTATATGATGAAAATGAAGTAGTTATTGATCCAACAACTGGGGGTTCAGTGCAAACATTTTCAAATTATGAAGTAAAATTAAACTTTAATTACTCTTATTTAAAAGAAGCAAATAAAGATAAAAGTTGATATGAAAATACAGAAAAACTTATTGAAAAAGTAAATGAAGGTGAAATTTCTGTAATAATATCTGAACTAGTTGTTACATGATATGACTTTAGCTAATTTTTTAAACAAGAGAACATAATTCTCTTGTTTTATTTATAAAATAAAGATAATCAAAAAACTTAATAGATTATATAATTACTATATAGAATGAGTGAAAGGATAAAAGTAAAATGAAAAAATTATTAACGTTATTTGGAGCATTAAGTTTAACTTCTGTAAGTGCTTCAACAGTGGTCGCTTGTGGAGATCCAGATGATAATGGGGGGGGAACAACAAATCCACCTTCAACAGAAAAGTATAATTTAGATGATTTGTTTGACAATAACATTATTCCAAGTCTAGAGGTAAACTGAGAAAATACTGAAGGAAGAAAGTATATGAATGCACAAACATTATTTTTACAATCTGTAACTAAAATTTTAGAGCAAAATTATGAAAAAAATGGCTCAGAGAAAGCAAAAATGTTTAGCGACATTGGAGTTGGAGAAGATGCATGAGGAAATAGTTTAAGAAATTTGACTTATTTTTATAAAGATAATCCTCAAGAGGATTTTACTAAAATAATTAATGATTCTTTAGAAATGTATAATCCAGATAATAGTGGTACAGAACCAAATATTGAAACTCAAATAGTTCAAAATTATGAATTTAAAATGGACTTCAATTATGTTTCTTTATTAGAGGCAAATAAAGTATCAAATTCTGAAAATGCAACTAAACTTATAAGTAAAGTTAATGAAGGAAAAATTTCAATAACAATTGAAACATTGAATATTACATGATATGACTTTAGCTAAATTTTTAAACAAGAGAACATAGTTCTCTTGTTTTAGTTTGAATTTAATAAAACATTCTAAAATAATACTCATAAAACCCCAATAAATAATGTTATGTTATAATTATCAAGATGATTGGAGTGAACTATTTATGGGATTTGGAGATTTTTTAGCCAATAGAATGAAAAAATCTATTGAAAAAAATTTAAAAAAAACCACTTTAACAGAAGACAACATTAAAGAAGTCTTACGAGAAATTCGTCTAGCTTTATTAGAAGCTGACGTTAATATTGAAGTTGTTAAAAAATTTATAAAACAAGTTGAACAAAAAGCAGTTGGAGAATATATTCAACAAGGTGTAAGAGCTGACCAACAAATGATTAAACTAGTTCATGAAGAATTAGTAAACATTTTAGGTAAAGTAAATTCACCTTTAGAAATTAATAAAAAACCATCAATTATTATGATGGCTGGATTACAAGGAGCTGGAAAAACTACAACTGTAGGAAAACTAGCACACTTAATTACAAAAAAACATAAGAAAAAAGTATTAATGGTTGGATTAGATATTTACAGACCTGGAGCCATTGATCAATTAGTAGAATTAGGTCAAAAAAATGGTTTAGATACTTTTGAAAAAGGTAAGCAAGATCCAGTAAAAACTGCAAAACAAGCAGTTGATTATGCTCAAGAAAATGGCTATGAAGTAATTATTTTAGATACTGCTGGGCGTTTACAAATTGATAAAGATTTAATGAAAGAATTAAATGAAATTAGAAAAGCAGTCTCTCCTCAAGAAATCATCTTAACAGTTGATGGAATGACTGGACAAGATATTATCAATGTTAGTCAAGAGTTTGACAAGATTCTAAAATTAAGTGGAGTTATTGTTACAAAACTTGATGGTGATGCAAGAGGGGGAGCAACTCTTTCAATTAGAGATATCACAAACTTACCAATTAAATTTATTGGTGAAGGTGAAGGAATTACAGCCTTAGCAGAATTTCACCCAAAACGTATGGCTGATCGTATTTTGGGAATGGGAGATGTTGAAACTTTATTTGAAAAAGCAGCGGATGTTGTTGATCAAAGAACCATGGAAAAAACCATGAAACGTATGTTTGCTGGACAATTTGACTTAGAAGATTTAAGAAATCAATTAGAGCAAGTTGCAAAAATGGGAAATCTTGGAGGAATCATGAAAATGATTCCTGGAATGAATGGGCGAATTTCTGAAGAACAAGTAAATCAAGCACAACATCGTTTAGTAGTTGCTTCAATTTTAATGGACTCAATGACTTTAAAAGAAAGAAGAGATCCAAGAATTTTAAAAGCAATTAATCGTAAAAAAAGAATTATTCAAGGTTCAGGAAGAAGCGAAAAAGAATTTAATGATCTTTTAAACCAATTTGATAAAGGTAAAAAACAAGTTCTTGAAATGACAAAACAATTAAAATCTGGAAGAATGCCAAATCTTGGTGGAATGAAATTTAGATAATGAAAAAACTAATTGCAATAACTGGTGCTTCATCAGGGATTGGAAAAGAACTGGCAATTAAATTTAACCAATTGGGACATCCATTATTATTAATGGCAAGAAGAGTTGAACTACTTGAACAATTAAACTTAGACAATTGCATATGTGCATCAGTTGATGTACGCAATTTTGAACAATTTAAAGAAGCAATTAAATCAGCAGAAATTAAATATGGCCCAGTGGATTGTTTAATTAATAATGCAGGAATAATGCCCTTAGATAAAATTTATAATTTAAGTTTAGAAACTCAACATGAAATGGTAGATATTAATGTTAAAGGTGTATTAAATGGGATTAATATTGTTGTCAATGATATGAAAGATAGAAAAACTGGAACAATTATTAATATAAGCAGTGTTGCTGGAAGATATACAAGTGAAAATCGTGTTGTTTATAATGGAACAAAATTTGCAGTTCATGCGATCAGTGAATCTGCAAGAAAAGAATTAGCTGCTTTTAATATTAGAGTATTGACAATTGCACCAGCTTTAGTTGATACAAATTTGATTGATTCAACAGTTAATCAAGAAGTAATTAAAAATTATGATCAATGAAAAAAGGATTTAGATGGGGGATTAACTTCACAAGAAGTTGCAGAAGTTATTACTTATGCTTATAATTTACCCCAGCATATTTCCTTAAAAGAAATTGTATTATCTGCAACAAAACAAGCAATATAAAAATAAAAAAATTAGGTTTGAACCTAATTTTTTTATTTTTTCTTAGTTGGTATTTTTTTAACTTTAACTTCTTCTTCTTTAATAGCTTGAAGTCTTCTGTTTGCTTCTTCAATTGTTTTTTGAGTAGCTTCTAATTCAACTCTACGTTTTTCTTTTTCTTTAATTTTATTTCATAATCCAGCTTTCATTGAATCACTCATTAATAGAACCATTACCATAGCTATATTAAATAAATCATCAATTACTTTTGCTACATGTTTTTTTTCTTTATCAGTTAATGAATCTGATTTATATTTTTCAATTGCTTCAACATCTTTAAAGTATTGTTGCGCAAATTCTTCCCCAAATTTTTGAAATAAGATTGCTTGTCCTTCATGTAAGAATAAAGCAATATTTTTAAATAGATTCAATTTATGTTCCACATCTTGAGGTGTGGCTGCTCTATATTGAAGAATAATATTGTTAATTCTATCATCGTGATATTGATCAACGATTTCTTCAACAACAACTCTTGTTCCTTGACTAACTAATTTTAAAACTCGTTTTTTATCTGCAATTTCTGCTTCAATAAACTTGTAATTCATTGCATTAATGTATTTTTGAATACGTAAAGGTAAGATATACATGTCATATGCAATATATTCTGAATATCTTCATTTTCTAGCAACGATTTGAGTTACGATATTGTAAACCATTTCTAAAATTGTTAAGTTTAAAGTTCTTTCATTAATTTTAAATTCTAATTTGTTTAATCTTAGCAATTGATAGTATTCGTATCCATAATATTCCATACTAATCATATTAAAGTATGTTTGAATAGTTGAGTTATTCATGATTGCAGAATATGAAAATTGAATATCTGGTACCAATGCATCAATGATGTTTTCAAACTGTGGTCTATAATCTAAAACAGATTGAAATTGTTTTTTTTCAGCCATAATAATTCCTCCAAAATCTTTAGATATACATATTTTACCATAGTTTTATTCTTTTTTATTGCGAATTGGTATATCATAAAGAGGTAGGGGTGGGTTTATTTATGAAAATAAAGGTAATGTGTTTCAACAAAATTTCGAGTGAATTTAGTGATGCTTACAGTTTTTTTGTTGAAAAAATTAATAAAGTTGCAGATCTTGAAGTTATTGAAATTCCTGAAGTAAATTTAGGAGATATTAAATCAAATAGAGTAAAAAATGAAGAAACTCTTCTAAAAAAGATGGATGAGTTAAAAGATTTTGAAATATTTTTATTAGATATCAATGCAAGACAATATACTTCAAACGATTTTGCAAAAGCAATTGAAAAAAATAAAGATTTTAAAGGGGCCAAAATGGCTTTTATAATTGGCCCAAGTGATGGGTTTAGCGTTGAGTTTAGAATTAAATTTACCAATAAAATTAGTTTTGGACCAATGACTTTCCCATACAGTTTAATTAGAACAATGCTTGTTGAACAAATATATCGTTCATTCAAAATAATTCGCAATGAACCATATCATAAATAGTTAAATAAGCCAATAAAAAAGCAACTTTATTTGGTTGCTTTTTTTGACTTATTTTAATTTAAAGATAAAATAGATTGTATGTTAGAGGTGATTAAATATATGGATAAATCTACTTTCAATTGATTTCCAGGACACATGAATAAAAGTATTAAGGAAATTGAATCAAAAATCGCTATTGTTGATTTAGTGATTGAAATTGTGGATGCAAGAGCACCATTTTCAACACAAAATCCTTTATTTAGAAAAATTTTAAGTAAAAGACCAAGGCTAATTGTAATGTCAAAAGGAGATTTGGCTGATAATCAAGTTACTAAAGATTGAATTGATTATTTTACAGAAACTGGAAATAGTACTTATTTAATCAAAGGAAAAGAACAAAACATTTATTCTGATATTTTGAAATTGATTAATTTAATGACAAAAGAAAAACAACTTAAAGATAAAGCTCGTGGGATTGAAAAACCTCAATTAAATGTTTTAGTTGTAGGAATTCCAAATGTGGGAAAATCAACAGTCATTTCAAAACTATCAAAAGGAAAACATTTAAAAATTGGCAATAAACCAGGAGTTACTAGGGGATTGCAAAGAATTGTAATGACAGAAAATATCACTTTAATTGATACTCCAGGAATTTTGCCAGCACGTTTTGAAAATGAAACAATTGCATGTAATTGTGCTGCAACTAACTCAATTAGATTAGATGTTGTGCCCAAAGAAAGATTTGCAACAAAATTAATGAGATATATTTACAATTCATATCCTTCATTAATTGAAAATACTTATAAAATCAATAAAAATATTTTAAGACCAATTAACTATGATGATACTTTTAAAATATTTGAAGAAATTGCAAAACGTAGTAAATTTATGATTTTAGATGAAATACCAGATGTTGAAAGAACAATTGAATTATTTGTTCATGATTTAATCAATAATAATTTTGGAAAAATTTCATATGAAAAACCAATTGAAGTAGATCACACAAGTTTATTATCAGTTGAAGCAGAGGATTTAGATGCAACAATAGAGAGTGACTTAACAGTAGAATGATAGATAATCATCGTTATCAATTTGATGTTGACTTGAAAAAACAACATCAAATTGAATATATTTCGGGAAGTGATGAGGTTGGAAGAGGAGCAATGGCAGGACCAATTGTTGTTGCAAGTGTAATTTTAAAATCAGATTACTTCAATCCGTTAATTAAAGATTCTAAAAAATTAACGCAAAAACAACGTGAAGGTTTATACCAAGAAATTATTGACAATTGTATAGCATATTCTATTAAAGAATATAGTGCTCAAATTGTAGATCAGTTAAATCCTAAAGCCACTAGTGTTTTGGGAATGAAAGAATCAATTAAAGACTTACAAATTAAACCTCAACTTTGTTTGATTGATGGAGAAAATGTTATGCTTGAAGATTATCAAACTTTAAAAATAATTAAAGGTGATAATATCAGTCAATCAATTGCTGCTGCAAGTATTATTGCCAAAGTTTTTAGAGATAATATTATGAAAAAGTATGATATAACATATCAGGGATACAATTTCAAAAAGCACAAAGGATATTGTACTCGAGAGCATATTGAACAAGTAATTAAATTAGGTGTTTTAGAAATTCACAGAAAGAGTTATAAGCCTATAGCTCAAATAGAGGAGAACTAAAAAATGTTTGATAAGACAAATAAAGAATATCTAAATTGAAGTGAAGCTTCTAATTTAGATGAAGAATTAAAAACTTTATTAGAAAATGCTAGTGATGAAGAACTAGAAGCTGCATTTGGATTACAATTGGAATTTGGTACAGCTGGAATCAGAGGGGTATTAGGAGCGGGACCTGGAAGATTCAATGTTTATACAATTAAAAAAGTTACAATGAGTTATGCTAAATTATTAATTTCAAAATACCCAGATCAATTAGAAAGAGGAGTTGTGATTGGCCATGATAACCGTCACAATTCGGCAAAATTCTCACAATTAGCTGCAGAAATCTTGACAAGTTTTGGGATTAAAGCTTATTTATTTGAAAATAATGCTATGAAACCAACACCAGTTGTTTCATTTGCAACTAAAGATTTAAATGCCATTGGGGGAATTGTTATTACTGCAAGTCATAACCCTGCAATTTACAATGGATATAAAATTTATGATGAATTTGGATGTCAATTAATTGATGAAGATACAAAAGTTATTGGTGAATATATGGAACAAGTTGAAGATATCTTAGATTGAGAATTTAAAACTGATGATTCATTAATGACAATCGTTGATTCAAAAGTATTAGATAACTATAAAACAATGATTGAAAATCTACAATTCTATAAAAATGAACCAAGAGATGGTTTTAAAATGATTTATTCAGCTGTTAATGGAACAGGAACTGAATTTACACCTCCATTATTAAGAAGTTTTGGATATGATGTAATTGAAGTTGAAGAACATGCTTTTGAAGATGAAACATTTAAAAATGTAGGAAATCCAAATCCAGAATTTGAACCAGCATGAAAAATTCCTATGGAATATGGAAAAAAACATAATGATGCTTCAATTATGATTATTCAAGATCCAGATGCAGATCGAATTGGATGTGCAGTTAACCATAACGGAGAATGAATTAG
Organism: Spiroplasma culicicola AES-1; assembly: GCF_000565175.1. Taxonomy (NCBI): domain Bacteria; kingdom Bacillati; phylum Mycoplasmatota; class Mollicutes; order Entomoplasmatales; family Spiroplasmataceae; genus Spiroplasma; species Spiroplasma culicicola. Next base: position 371,175 of record NZ_CP006681.1, read on the forward strand.
AATTGATGGAAATCAAACTGGACCATTATTAATTGAATGAAAATTAAGTCAAATGAAAACTCATGAATTAACACCAAGTAATCCAGCGCTTTATTCAAGTTTTGTTACAAGTGATTTAGGAGATCGAATTGCAAACGAAACTTATGGTGTAAAAATTATCAAAACATTAACTGGATTTAAATGAATGGGTTCAGAAATTTTAAAAGAACCTGAAAGAGATTTAAACTTTGTCTTTGCATATGAAGAAAGTTATGGATACGTTCTTGATTCTTCAACAAGAGATAAAGATGGAATTCAAGCAACAACTATGTTAGTTGAAGCTGCTTGATATTACAAAAAACAAGGTAAAACTCTAATTGATGTTTTAAATAATCTATTTGATAAATATGGATATTACTATACATACACTGAAAATTTAAACTTCAAGCCAGAAGAAATTAAATCTAAAGTTGAACCAATTATGAAAAAATTACGTGAAGATAGTTTTTCATCATTTGGAGATTTAGAATTAAAATTTGCAGAAGATTACATTGATGGTTTATATAATATGCCAGGGCAAAACCTAATTAAATTTTATTTCACAGATGGTAGCTGATTTGCTGTTAGACCAAGTGGAACTGAACCAAAAATTAAAATCTATTTTGTAACTGTTGGAGAAAATGAACAAGAGGCAAAAACAAAATGTGATACATTATTTAGCGGTTTAAAAGAATTTTTAGAAATATAATTTAAAAAACCAAGTTATTAAACAATAATTTGGTTTTTTTTTTTTTTTTTGCATTTTTTATTTAAAAAAGTAAAATATAAGTGTAGCAAATAAAAGAATGGGGGTTGTTTGTTAGTAATAACATAAGAATTAAATGAATGAGTGAAAGAAAATAAAGAAAGAATGGATAAATAAATTATTTTAGGAAGGAAAAACCATGAAAAACATTCAAGAGAGAATTGAATGTTCTCAAGTTAGATGAAATAATAAATCTTGTCAAGAGAAATTTGGCATACATGATAAAGATTGTTTATGTCTTTGAATTGCAGATTCAGATTTACCATTAAGTGATGAAATAAATAAATATTTAGTAGAAAGAACTAAACATCCATATTATGGATACAATACATTGGACCAAAACTTTATTGATAGTTTTTTAAAATATCACAAAGAAGTTAGAGGACAAGATATTGATTTAAAGGATGTATTCTTTACACCAGGAACGGTTTTTTCATTTTCAAATGTATTGCAAGCAATTTCACAAGAAAATGATGGTGTACTAATGAATACACCGATTTATGCACCACTTTACAATGTATCAAGTTTATTAAAAAGAGAAATCAACATTGTTAGATTACAAAATATTGATGAAAGATTTTATTTTGATTTCCAACAAATTGAAAAGGCTTTTAAAGAAAAAAATATTAAAGTATTTGTAATGGTGAGTCCGCTTAATCCAAGTGGAAGAATTTGAGAACATGATGAACTAAAACAAATCGTTGAATTGTGTAAAAAATATAATGTCTACATTATTTCAGATGAGATCCATTGTGATGTAATTTTTGGGGATAAAAAATTTGTCTCAATGCTTGATTTTTTTACAGATTACAAAAATATAATTGTTTTAACTTCAGTTAATAAAACTTTTAACATTGCAGGAGTGCAAGTTGGATGAGGAATTATTAAAGATAAAGAAATTTATAATAAAGTGAAAGAAACTTTAGCATTAACTCACACTATGGAAGTGCCAAATATTTTTGCACAAGCTCTAATGGAGGGATGTTTTAAAGAAGGAAACGATTTCTTTGTTAAATCAATGGATTTGTACAAGAAAAATTATTTATGAATGAAAGAATATTTAATAAATAATATTGAAGGTATTAAAGTGATGGAATTAGAATCAACATTTTTACCTTACATTTGTTTTAAACAAACAAAAATTTCTAATGAAGATATGAAAGATTTATTATGGCATAAAGCAAAAGTTTTAGTTCAATTTAACGAAGATTTTGTAGATGATGATAAATATTCATATTTTAGAATTAATGTTGCAACAACTTTTGAAATTATTCAAGAAGCTTGTTATCGCATTGCAACAGTAATCAATAATTTTAAAAAGGAGAAACTAACTAATGAAAAATAAAGTTATTAGTGCAAAAAAAGCACCAATTGCAATTGGGCCTTATTCTCATGCAGTCCAAGCAAATAATGGTATGTTATTTATTTCTGGTCAATTGCCAATTGATCCTACAACTGGAGAATTTGTAAGTAAAGATATTAAAGAACAGACACTACAATGTCTAAAAAATGCACAAGCAATTTTGCAAGAAGCTGGTATGGATATTGAAAATGTATGTAAAACTACAGTCTTTTTATCTGATATTGCTTATTTTGGAGAAATGAATGATGTTTATGCTCATTTCTTTGGTGATATTAAACCAGCAAGAAGTGCATTTGAAGTTGCTTGCTTGCCAAAAAATGCTAAAGTTGAAATTGAAATGATAGCAGCATAATTTTATAAAAAATATAAAATCGGTTGAATTAGTAATATAATAAATTTTGGTTAGTTTGACCGTTTTACCAAGGAGTAAAAAATGAAGACAATAATTATTGGAGGAAGTGCCACAGGTATGGGTGTTGCTTCAAGGTTAAAAAGAAATAACCCTGAAGCGCAAATAGTTGTATATCAAGAAAAAGATTATGTTTCACTAGGAGCATGTGGATTGCCATATTTTGTATCAAATAATTTTGATGATAAAAATATGCTAATTGCAAGAACAATTGAAGCATTTGAAAAAACTGGGATTACAATTCATAACAATACTGTTGTTGAAAGAATTGATTTTGAAAACAAAACAATTTATTTTAATCAAGGACAAGATAGTTATGATGAATTAGTTATTGCAACTGGAGCCAAACCCTTTATTCCACAAATTGAAGGAATACTACTTGAAAATATTCACACAATTACAACATTAGAAGATGGTGTAATTTTAAAAGATAAATTTAACAATGATCAAAATATTAATAAAATAGCAATCGTTGGAGCTGGATTTATTGGATTAGAAATGACTGAGGCCTTAAAAGAATTAAATAAAGAAGTTTATTTAATTGAAATGGAAGAAAGAGTATCACCAAAAGTTTTTGACAAAGAAATAAGTGATTTAATTGAAGATAAATTAAAGGAACACGATGTTCATTTAATGTTAAATTCAAAAGTGACAAAAATTATTGGAGATTCAAAAGTTGAAAAAATTTGTATTGATGATAATCAAGAAATTGCAGTTGATGCTGTTATTTTTGCAGCAGGGTTTAAACCAAACACCGATTTTATTGGCGATCAAATTTTAAAACTAAGAAATGGTGCTATTTTAGTAGACCAAAAAGGAAAAACAAACATTGATCATGTTTGGTCTGCTGGAGATTGTGCATCATCAAAAGACTTTATTACAGGTGAAGATATTTATTCACCTTTAGCAACAGTTGCTGCAAAATTTGCAAGAGTTATTGCAGACAATATTTCCAATAAAGAAGCAATTTTTAGTGGATCAATTAGATCTGCAATTGTACGTGTTTTTGACTTAGAAATTGCAAGAACTGGAATTTCAGAAGTTGAAGCAAAACAAAAAGCAATTGATATTAAAACAGTCTTTATTAAAGATAAAGATCATACACATTATTTAAAAGGACAAAGTGATCTTTATTTAAAACTAATTGTTGATGTGAAAAATAACGTAATAATTGGAGGCCAAATGGTTGGGAAAAATAAATCAGTTTTAAGAATTGATGCAATAGCCACAATGATTTGAACTAAAGCACCACTTAATAGTGTTTTAGAACAAGTTGATTTAGTTTATGCACCCCCATTTGCAAAAACAACAGATATTATTCACATTGCAATAAGTACATTATTAAAATAAAAAAACGTATGGAAAGTAAAAGGAGGAAAAAAATATGAATTTTTTAGCCGAAGAAAATCGCGGTATTCTTGAAACATTTATTGCGATTAGTACATGACAAAGTTTGTTAGGAATTTTAATATTCATTGGTATTCAAGTTGGATTTTGAATTTTTTTAAAGAAGCAAAAGCTACAATTTATGTATAGAATACTAATTGGAATGGCAATTGGATTATTATTTGGAATTGTAATTCAATCAATTATTGGGTTTCCAGAATCATTGGGAGACTACGATGAACCAGGAAACGAATACTATTGAATTTATGAATTAAGTATTTGAGCAAACTTCTTTAAAAACGTATTTATTAATGGAGTTATGCTATTAACAATTCCAATTGTATTTGTGGCAATGTTTAGAGTAACTTCTAAACCAACTTCAAGAGGAGTTGGAAGAATTACATTAAAGGGGGGGTTATTCTTCTTATTTAATGTCTTTATTTCATTTACATTTACTTTTTTTGTGGGAGTGGCTGCAAAAGTTGGAAAAGGATTTGAATTAATTCCAGATGATGGATATGTAGGAAAAGATAATGTTCCTTTACCTCAATTAATTTGACAGTATATTCCAAATAACTTATTTGGATCATTGGCATCAAATGTTATTGTACCAGTAATGGTTGTTGGAGCATTAGCTGGAATTTCTGTAAGAATTTTATCTAAAAGAAAAACTGTTGAAATGGAAGCAATTCGCAAATCTATGGATACAGGTTGAGATATTATTATGTCAATGTTAATGACATTTATGAAAATTATGCCATTAGCTGTTATGTCAATGTTGGCAACAGCTATCTTTACAAGACCAATTGGGTCATTAGCAACAATTGGAAAAGTAATTGGAATTGGATACTTGGGAATTGCTTTCTCAATTGGATATTTAACACTTTTAGTTTTTGTATTTGGTTTAAATGTCAAAGGATGATGAAAACAAGCTTGAAAACCATTAGTTCAAGGGTTTGCAACACAATCATCAAATGCTACTTTACCAATTACAATGTCAACTTTAAAAGAAGATATGAAAATTAATGAATCTGCAACTGGGACATTAGCTCCATTGTCAACAACTGTAGGATTAATTGCCTGTGCAGGGGTTCAAGCTGGATTAGCTACAAGTATTTTATGAACTGGTGATGGAAATGCAGTTGAAATAGGTTTATTACAATTTTATTTCTTAGGATTATTAATTACTTTAATTGCATCTTTAGGAATTGCTGGGGTTCCAGGAACAGCTACTGTTGTAACTGTTGGAGTTCTTGGTGGTTTAGGATATGGAGCATTCATCAATAGTGTTTTAGAAATTATTGCCCCACTTGATGGTTTATTTGATATGGGAAGAACCGGTGCAAACGTTTTGGCAGCTGTTGCTGTAACACCAATTGTGGCCAAATCTGAAGGTATGATTGAAAAAGACTCTCCGTTATTGAACGAAAAAGGCTTGTTTAAACAAGACCAAATTTTAAAAATGAGAGAGATAAAAGAGAATTCCTTAGAACAAATTAATAATTTAACAAAAACACTTGATAAACAATTAAGAAATAAAGAACTTGATAGTGCTAAAAAAGCTGAACTTAAAAAAGAGACAAGTGAACAAATTCATCAAATTAGAGCAAATAAAAAAGCTTCACTTCAAGAGATTAAAACTCAAAAATTACAATAATTTATTAATATAAAAAAATCTCACATAGTGAGATTTTTTTATATTTTTGAAAATAATTGTACAATTGACATTTTTTTTGACGATTACTATAATGGGGTTAAATTTTAAGTAGCTGTTAATTTATAAAAGACAAATAAAAACCCCAAGTATTTTTTATATTTTTGAATCGATTTAATTCTAAAAATATAACAATTGTTGTTAACTATCATAATTACAAATTCTTATTTGACATTATTTTGATTTTATTAAAACAACAATTCTTACTAATTGGATTTTTTCAATTAGTTTTTAATTTAATTGCAAAAAAAATGCAATTAAATCTTTGAAAGGAAGTATATATGAACAACGTAACTATTATCGGTCAAATTGAGGGAGTTCCTCAAATGATATATAATTCAAAAGCGGGAGATAAAAAATTATATAAATTTGTTTTAAGAGTTCCAAGAAATTTTAAAACAAAAGAAGGCACAGTTAGTGAAGACTTCATTAATGTTAAAGTTTGAAACAATGTATTAGGAGATGAATATGATTATTTTGAACAATCTTATATTGGGATTGAAGGAAGGTTAGTTTCATTTGGCAATACAGATAACACAACTTATGGAAATGAACTTGTGGCAAATAAAATTATTCATCTAAATTAATGGATAAAGTATTATTATATTTTTCATTAAAATATCATGGTGATTGAGACAAAATTTATCAAGCATTAGACAAAAAAGAAAAAATCTTGCACGATCATCTTTCTTGAGTTGAACAAGAAATAAATTGCCAATACATTACAATTATTAGTCCCTTATATCCTAACTATTTAAAAAATACTTATAAACCTCCATTTGTTCTTTTCTATAAAGGAAATTTAGAATTATTGAGTAAATATCATCGAGCAATTGGAGTAGTTGGAGGAAGAGAATATGATGTTGATGGTCTAAAAACTTCAAAAAAAATTATTGATGAATTAAGTTATGAGAAAAGAATAATTGTAACTTATGAAAAATACGGTTTGAATAATGAAATCTTTAATTATTGCAAGGAAGAAAATAAACAGCACATTTATTTATTAAAAAGTGGTATAAAAAACTATCTTCTTCAAAATGCAGAAGCTAAAATTAAAGATGAACAATTAATTTTAAGTGAAGTCTATCAACTTGAAAATGATAATGTTGAATTGGAAAATCAATATGCATATCGTCTATTGTGTGGTTTAAGTAAAGGCGTTTTATTTAGCCAATTTAGTGATGATGATCATTATAATGAACTTATAAATACAGTTATTAATGAAGGAAAAGAATTGTTTGCTATTCCATTTACAAATACTGAATTCAATGGAACCAATAAATTAATTAAAATTGGTGCAAAATTGACAGAAAATGCAAAAGATGTGTTAAATGAAATTTAAAGTGCTATAATAAAAATGTGATAGAGATATCACACTTGTAAAGGTTAATACCTAATAATTTTTTAAACTAATCATTTTATTCCCGACACATGAATGATGAGTATAGGAGCACTTCGAGTGCTCTTTTTTATATTTATTTTTAATCATTGATTTTTAAAGTTATAATTATTTTGTAATTGATTTTGCTTATATAAGCCAACATATTGGGTTGGTGTCTCTACGATAGACCTATCTATCTCTATAAGTTTTATTATATGACTTTCAATTAAGCTCTATTAATTACATTAGTGATGCTAGAAATAGAGCTTAATTTTTTTATTTTCAAATTAAGATATTTTTTATGCTTTTTATTTCTAGTAAATAAGGGAGAAAAAAATGGAAGAGAAAAAGACAAAGTTTTCTGCTGAAAAAAGCAAAAATAGTGATCAAGTATCAAATTCAAGAATAGCCAGATTTTTTGGTTTTAGTAATCTTAAAACTACTTTTAAAAAAGAAATCATTGGAGGAATTAGTACCTTTTTATCAATGGTCTATATTCTTTCTGTTGAACCTTCAATTTTGGGAAACGCAAATAGTGTAACTGGTGAAGGGACTATGAATGCTGGGGGTGTCTTTGTAGCAACGGCTCTTGCTTCATTTATTGCCACATTTGTAATGGGATTAAGTGCAAATGTACCAATTGCATTAGCTCCAAGTATGGGAATGAATGCCATGTTTTCATATAATGTTGCCAATCAAGGAATTGGTTTTGAAGGAGCATTAATTGCTGTAATGATTTCTTCAATTATCTTTTGTATTATGTCAATTACTAAGTTAAGAGCAACATTAATTAAAAGTTTACCAAAATCTTTACATTTAGCAATTGGAGTTGGAATCGGATTCTTTATTGCATATGTAGGAATATCAAATATTGGTTGAGTTGAAACAAGTAATGGATTACCTGTAGCTGACTTTTCTGATTTTAAATTAAATTATCCGGGAATAATTTTAGGAACAATTGTATTATTTGGATCAATTATTTTATTTTATAAAAAATTCTTTGCCCCAGTTATTGTTATGATGCTGGGAGGATTTATTGTGGCAGTAATTTTAGCAAATACTGTTGATAATGAAGCAATTCAAAATTCATTTGGAAGTGCTAAATGAGTTAAAGGTCAATGAGACTATTCAGAATTTAAAGGATTCTTTACAAATATATCAGATACTTATAAACAATTTATTAATCCAGAATTATGAAATAAACCTACAATGTATATCTCAATTTTTATTTTTATTATCTTAAATTTCTTTGATGCAACAGGAACTTTAACAAGTATTAATATCGAATTAAATCGTGAAGCTCAAATGGATAGAAAAATTCCAAATCGTGCTTTAATAATTGATGCAGGATCAACTGTTATGGGTTCTGCTTTAGGAGTATCTCATTTAGCATGTTATTCAGAAAGTTGTGTGGGAATTAGCCAAGGAGCAAGAAGTGGATTTTCAAATATCATTGTTTCTTTAGGGTTCTTGTTGAGTTTAGCATTATTTCCAATCTTTAAAATGATGCCCAGTGCTGTAACTGGAGCTGCAACTGCCTTTATTGGAACAGTGATGATGAAATCAATTATAGATATTGAATGGGCCAAACCAGAAGTTGGTTTAAGTGCATTCTTTATGATTTTATTTATGATTATTACTTACTCAATTGCCAATGGAATTGTAATTGGAATTATTGCCTATACAGTTGGTGCAATTGCTGTGGGAAAAACAAAAGAAGTTCACCCAATGATTTGAGTTTTGGACTTTGTATTTATAATTTATTTAGTAGCATATGCTTTTATATAATTATCAAAATATTCTTGTTATCAAGAATATTTTTTATAATCATTTTTAAATACACTAACTTTTAAATCATATATTTGTTATTATTAACAGGACATATTTAAGAGAAAAACAATTGATTTTTAAATAGCTAAAAATTAATACATTTAATTAAATATTGTTAAAAAATAATGAAGGGAGGTTCTAACTATGGAACTTAATTTTTTGTGTCCAAAATGTAATCAAGTTATTACAGAAAAGGACTTTAATCAAAATGAAAAGAGTTTAGCTCAACTAAAAGATTTCTTTCAATCTAAAGCAAACGCTTTTAAAACAAAAATTCGTCAAGAATTAGTTGTAGAATTTGAAAATCAAAAAGAAACTGAAATTCAATTAAAATTATCACAACAAAAATCTGCAATGGACAAAATCATTAATGATTTAGAAGGACAAATTAAAAATTTTGAAAGTATTAAAGAATTAGAAATTCAAAAGAGAGCAAATCAAATGGCTAATGAATTTCAAGCTCAATTAAATCATCTTCAAGAACATAAGAATAGTTTAGAAAAACAAATCTTGAATTTTGAAAACCAAATTAAAACTTTTGAATTAACAAAAGATCAATTAATTTTAAAAAGTCGTGAGGAATTAAGACAAGAATATGAACAAAAATTTGAAATAGCAAATAAACAAATTTTAGAACTAGAAAAATCTAATTCACAGTTTAAAGTAATTCAAAATAAAACTAAAGGGGAAAATTTTGAACATGATGTTGAAGGTGAATTGCGCAAAGTATTTACAGAAGATATTATTACAAAAATTACTTCACAAACTAAAAAAGCTGATTACCTTCAAGAAGTAAGAATTGACAATGAAGTAATTGGCAAAATTGTTTATGAAGTAAAAAATGCTGTTTGATCTTCAACATGAGAGAAAAAACTTGTTGATGATATGGCCAGAGTTGAATCAAAATATGGAATATTAGTAGCAACAAGCTTTAATGATCAATATCGAGGAATTCCATTTAAAGTTTCAGATTACAGTCCAAATATCTTTTTAACAGATCCCGATAGTTTTACATTTGTGGGAAATATTATTAGAAGTTTAATTAAAGCAGAAAAACGATTACAAGAAAAATATGAAAATAATCAATCTTCTGAAAAAATTAAAGAATTTAATAATTGAAAAGAAACAACTTTTAATAGTGTAAGTAAGTTATTTGAAGAACAATTTAAACGTATTGAAGAAAATGAAAATTCAATTAAAAATAAAATTGATGACATAAGAATAGCAAGAGAAAAATTATATTCAAATTGAACTAAAGTAGTAAAGAACTTTATTGAAGGAATAAACATATAAAATTCCTTTTATGTTAATTTATGTTATGATAATACAAATTTAATTTAAAAAAGAAATAGGAGTGAAATATAATGGCAGAAACAATGAAAGAAGCCAAAACAAACACTTCTGAACCAATTAATCAAGAGCAAGAAATTGATATCAAAATTAAGGGGAGAGGAAGTACGTTCTTTGGGATTATATTCCATTATTTAAGACGTCATTTATGAATCGGTTTTGCAATCGTATTCATTACTGGATTATCAGCAGCAACAACTGTTGTTGGACCAAAAATAATTCAAAACATCATGGGTAACTTAATGGCCCCAGCTGTTGCAGCAGGTGTATTAGTTACTTTTCTTGAGACTCCAGAAATTCCAAAAACTATTGAATCATTTAATAGTTTATTAGAAAAAGGTGGGTCTCAAGCAAAAATTTCTCAAGGTTTATTTGATAAACTTATGGCAGCTGAAAATCAAGAAGCTGCAGTTGATATTATTAAAGATTCAACAGGTTATTATACAACTTTGGGATCTCTAGAATTAAACTGAAATCATTGAATTTATATTCAATTAGGTTTATTTGCAGCACTTGCAATTTTTACATATTTTTCAAACTGATTAGCAGGACTAATGGGAAAAAATATTGAAATTGAATTAAGAAATAAAGCACTTGAAAGATTAGTAAAACAAGATATGAGTTACTATTCTGATAAAAAAATAGGAGAAATCCTTACAAAAATTGTTTCAGATACACAAATTATTGGAGAACAAGCACAACAAATTCCAGTAACTATGTTATCTGCAGTATTTACATTCTTTGGTTCACTTGGAATGTTATGTACAATTGATTTAAAACTAACAGGAGTTTTAGTTGCATTAATGGCAACAATTCTAATCATAATGTTTTCAACATTTGGAATTGTTAAAAAATTAGTATTTAAAGTAAGAGATTCAATTACTTCAATTAATGGAGATGTAACTGATAGAATTGCTACAGTTAGATTAATTAAAGCTTCAGGAACAGAATTATATGAAACTGAAAGATTTAAAGAAATTCACAAAGATTACTATAAAAAATCAAGTAAATTAATTACAATGCAATCAACTGTAATTACTGTAATGGTTGCTGGAATTTCTTCAATTCAAATGGTAATTGTTATTGCAGCGGCATTTTTCTATAATGATCAACCTCAAATCTTAGCAGTTACATTATCTTCATTTATTTCTGGAGTTGGAACAATGGTTGGACCAATTATGCAATTGGCTAGAGTAACTGCTGGTCTTGTACAAGCATCAACAGCATCTGCAAGAATTGATCAAATTATTAGATCAAAATCAAGAATTGATTCACACTATAACCCAGAAGAAGGAATTCACATTGATAAAATTGATGGAGATATTACTTTAAAAGGTGTTGAATTTAGATATCCAGAAAAACCAGAAAAAGTTATTTTACCAAAATTTGATTTTACATTTAAACATGGTAAAAGTTATGCCTTTGTTGGAGAAACTGGGGCTGGAAAATCTACAATTGCAAAAATGCTATTAAGATTTTATGACCCAAGTGAAGGACAAGTTTTAATTAATGGAAACATTGATTTAAAAGATATTCAATTATCAAGTTACTTAGAAAAAGTAGGGTATGTTGAACAAGAACCTCAAATTTTATTTGGAACAGTTCTTGACAATATTAAATATGGTAGATTTGATGCAACTGATGAAGAAGCAATTGAAGCTGCTAAAAAAGCTGAGTTAGATAGTTTAGTGAGAACATGACCAGAAGGATATGATACAGTTCTTGGTGAACGTGGATTTATGTTATCTGGGGGACAAAAACAACGTTTAGTAATTGCCAGAATGATTTTAAAAGATCCTGAAGTGTTAATTTTAGACGAAGCTACAAGTGCACTTGATAATATTGTTGAAAAAGAAATTCAAGCAGAATTAGATAAATTGATGAAAGGTAGAACAACAGTTTCTATTGCTCATAGATTATCAACAATTAAAAATTGTGACCAAATTATTGTACTTGCAAGAGACAAAGGTGTGGCACAAGTTGGTACATTCGAAGAATTAAAAAATAAAGATGGACACTTCAAAAAATTATATGAAGCTGGACTAATGGAATAAAAATAAATCAACCATTTTAAGTGGTTGATTTTTTATTTGTTATAATTAAACAATGGAAAAAGTTGTACATATTATTGGCGCAGGTCTAGCAGGTTGTGAAGCTGCATGACAATTGGCCAATCGCGATATTAAGGTTAAATTATACGAAAAGAAAACAATAGAAAGAAATCCTGTTCAAGAATTAGATACTTTTGCAGAATTGGTCTGCTCAAACACATTGCGATCAACTGATTTAGCAAATGCTGTAGGAACTTTGAAAGAAGAAATGAAAATGTTTGATTCTTTAATAATTGAATGTGCTTATCAAGCCCAAATTCCCGCTGGGGGAAGCTTGGCAGTTGATCGAAGTATTTTTTCACAGGCAATTACAGATAAATTAAAAAATCACCCCAATGTTGAAATCATTGAACAAGAAGTGAATCAAATTGATCCAGAACAATTGACAATTATAGCTTCAGGACCTTTAACAAGTGAAAGTCTGCAAAATTCAATTGCTCAATTAGTTGGAAAAGATTATTTTTACTTTTATGATGCAGTTGCTCCAATTATTGAAAAAGATTCAATTAATATGGAAGTTGCTTTTAGAAAAAATCGATATGAAAAAGGTGAAACTCAAGATTATATCAATTGTCCAATGACAAAAGAGCAATATACATTATTTTACAATGAATTGGTTAATGCAAAATTAAGTGAATCTCATTTGGATGCAGAAAAAGAATTAAAAGTATTTGAAGGGTGTATGCCTGTTGAAGTAATGGCTAAACGTGGTTTTGATACTTTAACATTTGGACCACTTAAACCTGCAGGTTTAAGAAATTTAGATGGAACAGACAATTTTGCAGTGGTGCAATTACGCCAAGATAATGCAGCTGACAATCTTTATAATATGGTAGGTTTTCAAACTAATTTAACTTGAAGTGAACAAAAACGTGTTTTTAGTTTAATTCCAGGATTAGAAAATGCTCAATTTGTTAGATATGGAGTTATGCATTTAAATAATTTTATTAATTCTCCAAGTTTATTGAATCAATTTAATCAATTAAAGACTAATCCCAATGTCTTTTTTGCAGGTCAAATTACAGGAGTTGAAGGTTATGTTGAATCATGTAGTAGTGGAATTATTAGTGCTTTAAATATGTATAAATATATATTAGATCAGCCCTTAAAACCATTTCCAAAAGAAACTGTTATGGGAGGATTACAAAATTATATTATTTCAACAAGTTCCGTTGATTTTCAACCAATGAAAGCAAATTGAAGTATTGTTTCTCCTTTAGAAATGACAAAAAAAGTTAAAAAAGCTATAAGAAAAGAAATGTATTCTTCAAGAGCTTTAACAGCTATGAAAGAATTTATAAAAATATATAAATAAGATATCTTATTTCTTTTTTAAGAATACAATAAAAGTAGGTTAGTTACCTTGAGGAGGTCATAACTATGAGCTGTGAAAAAACTTGTAAAGACTGTCAAAATTGTAAATGCCAATTAGATGACAAATGTAGTACATGTAAATGTGAATGTAAATAATAATTCATAAAAAAACCCTTTGTTTAAAGGGTTTTTTATTTGTAACTTAATTGTAAATTTTGAATAAAAAGACTACAATTTTATAGTTATGAGGTGTCCATGAAAAGTTTTGAAAAAGAGAGTATATTTTGATATGGTTTACATACACTTGTCAAAGATAATGCTCAATTAAAATACTATATTACAACTGAAAAAGAATTAATAAATTCTTTATATGCTCTAACTTATTTAGGTGTTTTTCAATATACTTTGTATCGTGGCATTAAACTTGAAGAAATCCCGTTAGAAGATACCAATGAATATGTTAATTATATTATTGAAAATTTAGAAGAATTATATAAAGTTAGATATCGCTTTGTTAAAGAAAAACCAAAAAAAATTACTTTAAAAGATGAAGAAACGCTTCAATTAGCAGAAGATATTATTGCAGGTTTGTTAATACCCTATATTAATGCATATTGTTTTAAAAAAACTAGTCAAGTTTATAGTTTAAATGGAGCATATTTGAGAGAATCAATTATCAACTTTGAATATGATATTAACCATCATGCAGATGATGGAAAACTAAAAACAAGTATGCTGTATCCTTTTTTATTTACTTTAAATTTAATCAAGGTATTTGATGATCAAGGTTTATATCAAAGAGTTTTAAAATATTATCAAAAAGATAACTTAACACGAAAATATCATTCGGGAAGAGAATGAAAACCAAAAGAAATTGAATATTTACAAGAAACATTTGAATTGATTGAAAATGATGAAGAATGAGGTATGTTTTTAAGTAACTTTTCAATTTCTAAATGAACTAATTTTGATATTAAAGAACGTTTTAAAGCATTATTTCAATTAACAAAAGTTTCAACTATTTTAATGAAAGATGAAATTAGTGCTGTTACAATGCTTGGAGATGGTGAAGAAGTTTACGATATGCTTGAAAACTATTTACCAATTTATATTTATAATGACAAGTTAGTTGATAGTGAAGGTAATTTAACACACAAAATTAAAAACTTTGACAAAGTAATAATGTCACCATTTAGCTTACAACAAATTAACTTTGATATTTTAAAACCTTATATTGAATCAAAAAATGAAAGACATATTAGTGTTGATTTTGATAAGTTAATTGCTATGTGCAAAATTGTTTTAAAAGTATTTTCAGAAATTAGAATGTTGCTTTTAACTCATGAATATTTACCAAAAGTTGTTGATTCACAAATTGCAACTAAAAAGAAATTATTTGTTGAAATTTTAGATATTTTTGAAGAAGTTAAAGATTGTAAGTATAAAAGAAAGATTGATTCAGAAAACTTTTCAGATGACTGATTCTATATAAGTGAAGATGAAATTAATGAAGTAATTGAAGCTAAATATAATTCAATTGAAGATTATTTAAATAAACCAGCATTAGATAAACTGGGTCGAATTATGACTTTTTCTTTATCAATTGAAACGTATACTGCAAGAACATTTGACTATTCTTTACAAGAATTATTAACTTACAATTTAGTTATTTTTGGACCTCATCCTTTAGATCACACAGTCCAAACTCAAGAAACAGTTCAAAAAATGTATGATATTTTTAAACAATATTGCTTAGAATATGAAAACATTAAATCATTAACAACAAAACAAGAATTGGCAGATAATTTAAAGATTCACTTAGAACTACCACTAAAACTACTAAATTGAAAAAAAGATTAAAATATATAGCAAAATAAATAGAATTTTGCTATTATTATTTTGTCTTATTTTGCCCACGTAGCTCAGTAGGATAGAGCATGCGCCTTCTAAGCGTAGGGTCAGAAGTTCGAATCTTCTCGTGGGCGCCATTTAAAAGAAAATAAAGGAACATTTGTTCCTTTTTTATTTGAAACTATTTGTTATATTAAAAAAATACTTTGTTAAGTAAAAATACTTGACAAAGTATTTTTTTAATATAATATTATTAATGTTCTTAAAATAGATTAAATAGGAGGAAAAATATGGTAAAACTAAGATTAAAAAGAGCTGGTAAAAAAAGAGCTGCTTTTTACAGAATTGTTGCTTCAGATGCACGTGTTAAACGTGATGGAGAGTACATCGAATTAGTAGGAACTTACAACCCAATTAATGGAGAAGTTCAACTTAAAAAAGATATTGCTTTAAAATGATTGCAACAAGGAGCACAACCAACAGATACTGTTAGAAATCTTTTATCAAAAGAAGGTGTTTTAACTGATTTACACAATGTTAAATTAGAAAACAAAAAAAATGCACCTAAAAAAGATAAACCTGCAAAAAAAGCTGCTCCTAAAAAAGCAGTAGCTCCAAAGAAAGCTGCTCCAAAAAAAGAAGCAGAAGTTAAAGAAGAAGCTGCAGCTGAATAATTATGGATCAAGTATATGTATTAATTTCTAATTTACTTGAAACAATGTTACAAGACACTTATTATGTTTTTAAAAAATCAATTGAAACTGATAATAGTTATCAATTTGTCTTGGTTTTAGAAAAACAAGCATATGATAAGTATGTGAATAAAAAAATTAATGTTGTCACAACTATTGTTGATGCCTTTAATGTAAAAGAATCAATTAGCGCAAAGAAAGTAAAAATTCTTGTGGAGGTATTTGATGAGTTTGGATAAAAAACTACTTGAGG
Organism: Spiroplasma culicicola AES-1; assembly: GCF_000565175.1. Lineage (NCBI taxonomy): Bacteria > Bacillati > Mycoplasmatota > Mollicutes > Entomoplasmatales > Spiroplasmataceae > Spiroplasma > Spiroplasma culicicola. The sequence goes on from NZ_CP006681.1 coordinate 387,613, forward strand.
TTGGAAAATTAATTTCAACTCATGGAATTAAAGGTGAATTTAAGTTTTGACTAAATAATGAATTTTATTTAGTTGATGATTTAAATAACAAACAAATCTTTTTAAAAGATAATCAAAATAACTTTGATGTTTATACAATTGAAAGATTTTATCAACAAAAACAAAAGATGATTTTAAAATTATCTGGAATTGATGATATTAATACTGCTCAAAAATTTAAAAATCACATTGTGCTATTTAAAATTGAAGATAATTTAGTAGAACAAGAAGTTAATTTAGTAAATTATCAAGTGAGCAATAACAATCACATTGTTGGAATAGTAAAAGAAGTAATGTTCAATGGTGCTCAAGATCTACTTAAAGTACAAGAAAACCAAACAACACAATATTGAATTCCTTATGTTGATGAATTTATCATAAACTGTGATGATGACACTAAAATTATTTATGTCAAAAACATTGAGAGGTTAAAATAAATGAAATTTTCAATTATTACATTATTTCCTCAATTGATAAATGCTTACATTAGTGAATCAATTATTAAAAGAGCTATTGAAAAAAATAAAATAGTAATTGAAATAATTGATTTGCGAAACTTTGGAATTAATAGTCACAATCAAGTTGATGATTATCAATTTGGTGGGGGCAAAGGTATGGTTTTAATGGTTGAACCAGTTGTCAAGGCAATCAATAGTGTTAAAACAGCAGATTCACTTGTAATTTTGACAAGTCCTCAAGGTAAAACTTGAAATCAAAAATTGGCAAATCAATATCGTGTTCAAGAAAAACATTTAATTATAGTTTGTGGACATTATGAGGGATTTGACGAAAGAATTTTAGATTATGTTGACTTAGAAATTTCAATTGGAGATTATGTTTTAACTGGGGGAGAAATTGCAAGTTTAATTCTAATTGACTCAATTGCAAGATTGGTTGATGGAGTAATTGCACAAGAATCACATCAAAACGATAGTTTTGAAAATGATTTACTAGATCACCCAGTTTATACAAAACCAGTTGAATTTGAAAACAAAGTGGTTCCCCAAGTATTATTAAGTGGCCATCATGCAAACATTGAAAAGTTTCGTCAACAAGGCAGAATTAAAAATACATATAATAAAAGACCAGATTTATTAAAAGAAGAAAACTTATCAATCGAAGATCTTAAATATCTTCAAGAATTAAAAAATACGAAAGGAGAATAGAATTTATGAATATGTTAACTAAAAACACAAAATCTTTAATTGATGAACAATTAAATACAAATCTTCCAGAATTTACATCAGGAGATACTATTAAAGTTAATGTAAAAATTAAAGAGGGAGAAAAATTCCGTATTCAAGCATTTGAAGGAGTTGTAATTAAAACTCAAGGAAGTGGAATCTCATATTCTGTTTGTGTAAGAAAAAATTCAAATGGTGTTTTTGTTGAAAGAACTTTCCCAATTCACTCACCAATTATCGAATCAATCGAAATTGTTAAACGTGGACGTGTAAGAAGAGCTAGAATTTACTACATTAGAAAATTATCTGGTAAAGCTGCTCGTATTAAAGAAGTTGTGAATACTAAAGCAAAAGAATTAAAAAAAGCAAAATAATTTAATAAATAATCAAAACCACATTTAATGTGGTTTTTTTATTTGATAGTCATTTTTTAGTATTCAAAATTTGCTAAAATATAAATGCACATAAAGGAAGAGAAAAATGGAAAATAACTATTATCAAGAAATAATTGAAAAAATAAATAATCTTATTCAAGAAGGCGAATACGAGCAAGCAATGAACTTGGTCAGAGATGAATTAAATGTGCCATATGTTCCATTCGATTTTGAAAATCAATTAGAAGAAATTTCGTGAAAAATAAATGGACTTTTATCCCAAAATGTTGATAATAGTTATTTGAATTGAAACCTTGATAAAGTTAGTGAAATTATGACTCAATCATTAGATCAACAATTGCATTTGGTAGCTTTTGATGCACTAAGAGGTTTAAATGCGCGTAAACTTTTAGACCAAATTAAAGCTTATTTTCTAAATGTGGATATTAAAAATGAATATAAAACATTTTTATTAATGGTTTTAATAGAACAAAAAATGGATGAAATTTTTGAAATTAAAAAAGGAGACTTAACGATTCGCATTAATCCAGCAACTTTTGATTTAAAAGAATCTCAAAAATTCTTAAAGGAATTAGAACATATTTTAGAAAATGCGATTTATGATATTAATCCAAGTTTACATACAGTTTGTATTCAAGTTGCCAATACTTATTATTACAATATTTTCCCAGATTTTAGAATGCCAGATTATTCAATTAATGAAATTGCTGGGGCAATTGCAATTTATTCTCAAAAAGCTCTTGGTTTAGAAATTGATGATGAAATAAATCAAAAAATTAATTTTAATAATGATAAAGCAATGTTATTATTAGAAAAGTTTGAAAATTTAATTTAGGAGAAGTTTATAAATGAAAAAGACAGTATTTAGTCCAGAGGACTTTAAAAAATTTGAAGATAATAAAAATATAATGATGCAAATTTTTGGAATAACTTGTTCAGTTTGTGGAATTGATGAAATTGGATATGTTGCTCAAAACGCTCCAAAAACAATTGGACAAATTGCACAAGAAGCAATGGAAGAAAATCCCGATATTACAGATGAGCAATTAGATGAATTAATGGAAGGACCAATTGGTGCATGACAAGAAGTTGATGATTATAACGCTTCAATTGGAATGCCAACATTTGCATGTGATAATTGTTATCAACAATTAATTGATGGAGAAATTAGTATTTCTGATGCTTCAGATCAAGAAGAAGAATAAAAGGTGATTAAATGAAATTCGTAGATTTAGCATATTTTAATATTAAATCTGGAAAAGGTGGCGATGGGGCCGTCTCTTTTCGTCATGAATTATATGTTGCTAATGGAGGTCCAAATGGTGGTGATGGTGGAAAAGGTGGCGATGTTATTTTCGTTGCTGATGAAGGAAAATCTTCACTTTTAGACTTAAAATTGCAAAAATTTTATACAGCACAAGATGGTTTTAAAGGTGACATTAAAAACATGCACGGAAAAAATGGAAAAGATACTTACATTAAAGTACCTGTTGGAACTGTATTATTTAATGCCGATACTGATGAACTATTGGCAGATTTTACAGATAATGATCAAGAAAAAATTTTAGCTTTAGGTGGAAAAGGTGGAAGAGGAAATGCAAGATTTGCAAACTCACGAAATAAAGCCCCAACTATTTTTGAAGCAGGAGACCCTGGACAAGAAATAAATATTAAAGCAGAGTTAAAAGTTTTAGCAGATGTTGGATTTGTAGGATTGCCAAATGCAGGTAAATCAACTTTGTTGAGAGCTATTTCAAATTCTAAACCCCAAGTGGCAGATTATCCATTTACAACAATTAATCCCCAATTGGGAGTTTCAAGAGATAAGCAAGGAAGAACATTTACAGTTGCAGATTTACCTGGTTTGATTGAAGGCGCTAGTCTTGGAAAAGGCCTTGGTCACGAATTTTTACGCCATATTGAAAGATGTAAAATTATTTGTCACGTAATTGATATGTCTGGAAACTATGCAACTGAAGATGTTGTTGCAAATTACAATTTAATTCGCAAAGAATTATTAGACTACAATTTTAATCTTGATAAAAGAGTTGAAATTATTGTTGCAAATAAAATTGATATTGAAGAAGCACAAATTAATCTTTTATACTTTAAAGAACAATTTAAAGATAAAAAAATAATTGAAGTTTCTGGATTAACAAAAAACAATATTGATGCTCTATTATTAGAAATTGGAAGTCAATTAGAAAATGTCAAAGATGAACCACTGTGATTAATTGAAGACCAAGAAATTAGTGATTATAAAGTATATACTTTTGAATCAGATCTTAAAGATGTTCAAGTTAGAAATCTTGGAAATGGTAGATGAAGTATTGAAGGAAATGATGTTTTAAAAGTTTATCAAAAAACACCAATTTCAACTCATGATAACTTATTACTATTTAATGAGAAATTAAAAACTCTTGGAGCATATGATATGTTAAGAGAAAAGGGAGCTCAACGTGGAGACGTTGTGAAAATCTTTGATATTGAATTAGAATGGATGGACTAATATGGAATTGAAAGAATATTTAGATTATTTAGTTGAATGATTACGTGAAGAAGTTAAAAAAGCTAATCAAAAAGGAGTAATTGTTGGAATAAGTGGAGGAATTGATTCTGCACTTGTAGCTGCTCTTGCAAAAAAAGCATTTCCAAATGATTATTTAACTGTATGAATGCCTTGTCAATCAAGTCAATTAGACGAAGAATGCAAAGAAGATTTAATTGAGGCATTTGATTTAAAAAATGTAACAGTTGATTTAAAAGAACCATTTGAAGTTTTAAAACAAAGCTTGAATAATTCTCAAATTCAACAATCAGATCTTGCTCTTGCAAATAGTAAAGCAAGATTGAGAATGACCACACTTTATTCAATGGCACAAACTCATAATTATTTAGTTTTAGGAACAGACAATGCTGATGAATGACATATTGGTTACTTTACTAAATTTGGGGATGGAGGAGTTGATTTACTTCCAATTGTACATTTACTAAAACGTGAAGTAAGAGAAGGCGCTAAATTTTTAGGAGTTCCCGATTCAATTATAAATCGTGCTCCAACTGCAAGTTTATGAGAAAACCAAACTGATGAAGCAGAAATTGGATTTGGATATGACTTAATTGATGATTATTTAGCTGGAAAACCAGTTGAAAATAATGTTAAAGAACGAGTTGATTATTTACACAAAATCTCACAACACAAAAGAAATGGCGCACCAATGCCTAATAAAAAGTAAGCAGTTTTTTAAACTGCTTTTTAATTTAAAAATTTATTGACTATATCTTATGTATAATTATGATAGTGGAACGTGGTGATATTGTGGATACTAAAATTAAATTAAAATGAAAATTTAATGGTCATTTTTTCAAAACTTTATTAACTATTTTTGGTTTTGGAATATTCTTTTCACTAGTGTATTCATCACTTTATTCAAATTTAATTAGAAACAGTCTTGCAAGTTCAATTATTTTATTTTGAGCTTATTGACGTATTTTATTTATTACATTTAGTTTACATTTAATAGGGTGAGTTTTTAAATTTGGAGTTAAAAATAAGAATAAACGTTTTGAAATTATAAGGAAGAATTTATTCTTCTTTGCATGTGTTTTTATTTTGTTTTTAAGTGCATATAATCCAAATGTTCAAAATTATAAACAATTTAATTTCTTATCAATTATTTTATTTTCAATTGCAATTAGCAGTTATTTTTTAAATCGCTGAATTTATAAAAGATTTAATCAAATTAAGTGCATATATTGAAAAACTTTATTTATTAAAACTTTAAAAAGAATTACAAAACAATATTTTTGAGCTGTTGCAAATAAAATTAATAATTTCTTAGTTAAAGTAAAGATTTTAACTAGAAAATCAATTAATTTCTTTGTTACCAATTATAAAAAGACAATTTTAATTAAACTTTCTCATGAAATTAAGGGTGATCTTGTTGATTATCAAAATAATTTCATTAACAATAGCGATTTAGCAATTAGATCTTAATAAAATCAAAACTAGTGAACGTTTAAATATTACTGTTTGTAGATAGTTAAAATTAAGAATAATTAAAATGTACATCCTTTTAAAATTTAAGACTTACTTTTGCAGTTATTTTTTAGAGCAATTCAAATAACTGATTCTTGCTATATAAAATTTAAACTTTGAATTGTAATAAAATTTATCATTAAATTTTTACTTCAATAATAATTATTAAACTTACTAATTGCTAAATAAAACAAATATACTTTATTAAAAATTCCTTTTAGATAGATTACAAATCTTTGATTTTAAATAAATTAAGTTTTTAAACATACTCCCAATAAATGTTTGAAAATATATTTAAAATTCATATAATTTTTAACTCACATAATATTCTTTCTGCCAAAAGAATATTGACATTTATAATATAAAAAAATTAATAATATTTGAAACACAAACCTAGATTCTAAGTTTGTGTTTTTTTAATTTAAATCAAAATAACGATTAAATTCTTTGACTAATTGTTGTTTTTATTAGATAATAAGAAAAATAAGGAGAAAACAACTATGACAGAACAACAAGCAAATGGAATAAGCGAATTTATTGATCAGTTAAATGATGACATTGCTGATAAGATGTTTGAAGAATTAATTGCTGGGATGAGTTTATACTTTGCAGTAGTTATTTTTGGAGAAGATATTGATACTGTTTTTGAAAATCCAGAAAACAAAGAAAAATCTACTCAAGAAAAGGCTAATTTAGTAAAGCAAGCAAACATTGGTAAAGAAGAAATTTATGCAGCTTTAATGGGTGCATTAAAAGAAGAAAATGATGCAGAAGATTTTGCAGAAGATTGTGTACAATCAATTGCATTTAACCCAGAATATCCTCAAGAAATCTTGAGTAAATTAGCTGAATTAGAAATTGAAGAATCTGATTTCTCTGCAAATTTAATTGTAACTTTCAAAGATCAATTTATTGATTTCTTTGTAAACGACTTAGATGTAGAAGAATGAAAAGAAGACATAATTGAAGCACTTGTTGCTAGTTGAGAATAATTTCTTTTAAGAGATTATTTTTTTATTTTTTTTAACTTTTAATCAACTTATGATAATATAGTAGTGATTGTAGATAGGGTAAATTTACAATTATGGGCTTAAATATAAAAAAGGTGATTATATGATGCTAACAGGATTTAAAGTTTTAGACATTACAATTGAACTTTGAGTAATACTTTTAGTTTTTGGACTAATAGCGCTTGTATCATTGACACTATATTTTTTAATTGTTTTAAAAAAAAATCAAAAGTTCGTGTTTGAAAAAGAAGAAGTAAATGCTTCTGATTTTAAAAGACTAGAAAAATTTGATCGTTTAAGAAATGATTTTGAAATTGAAATTGCTTCAATCAAAAAACTACAAAAACAAGGGCATAAAAAATAGTTTTTATATTTAACTCATAAAAAAAGGGGCATTTTTATGAGTTTATTAAATGCGGTAAAACCGATTTTAAACAATAATGAACAAACAAATCAGCAAAACAATATGGCTGATAATTTTGGCGTTCCTGGACAAGTAAATTTCCAAAATTCAAATATGAATCAAATGCAAAATGGTCAACAAATAAATGGACATTTTGATAATCCAACAGCAATGTATCAACAACAAATGATTGATGCAAAAAATAATCACATGAATCAACCTTATAATAATGAGATGAATATGAATGTTCAAAATATGAATATGAATCAACCAGTATATCGTCCAAACTTGAATAAGCATAATTTTAGAAATAGTAATCCAATGCCTGCAAATTATCAACAAGAAATAATTGATTTTGATAGTCCAAGACCAATTGACTATGGAAATTATGGATACCAAGCACCTCAACAACAAGCATATAACCAAAATTATAATCCAAACTATAATAATGATATGATTGCAAACCAATATGGACAACCTTCAGTTTATGAAGCAGCTCCTTTATATCAAATATATAATCCATCAAATCAAATTGTTGAAAATGGATATAATAATTTTTCAAATCAAAATCAATTTTATGATGAACGTTATATGCAACAACAAGCTTATGGTTCACAACAACAAGCTTATGGTCAAGGTTACAATAACCAATATAATAATTATCCAATGGCTCCAGCAAACAATTACAATGATTATGATAATTCAAATTATTCAAAACGTTTTGCAAGAGCAAATCAGCTTCCAAAAGAAATTGCCAAAGAAGTTAGAAGTGAAAAACTACGTACAGCTTTAATGTTTTTCGTGGGTGCAATTGGAATAATTGTAACTTCAATTATGTTAGCAGTTTACTATAAAGCAGGTGAAGGAGAGAAATATTTAGGTCTATCAGTTGATCAAGTAATGTATCCTTTCTTTTCAATTCTATTTTTAATCATTACTACAGGTATTTTTGGGCTAGCATTAACAGATTATTCATTGCTATATTCAAATGTTAAAAAATATCAACGTGATTTATTATATGGACGCGAAAATGTACCATACTTTATCACAAGAAATTATCGTGCTTTAATTTCAAGAGGAATTTATATTAACTGAATTTGTTTTTCAACTTATATTATTGGTGCAATTTGTTTGGGAATCTTATATGGCTTTCAAGCAATTTATGATAGTTATATTGAAAAAGGTGAAGAACCAGTTATTACATTCTTCTTTTGAAAAATAGGAACTTTAAAATCATTTGAATCAGATATTACCGTTAATATCATTGTTTTATTTGTAACTTTAGGAGTTCATATTTTAAATATTGTTTCTTCAAGAAATCGAAAAAATAATTTAATCGCCTATTATGGTTTTGAAGTAATTTCTACTGATGAAATTAACAAAATTAAGAAAAAAGCAAACACAAGATGTTTAATTATTTTCTTTATTACTCTTGCAATTATTTTATTTGCAATTGTTATTCCTTGATTAATCATTAGAAAGAAAAAAGGACAGTCACTTAAACCATGAAAAGCAGAATAAATAATGATCGCAAAATTAATAGTTTATATGTTCACATTCCTTTTTGTGAACATATTTGCTTTTATTGTGATTTTGTCAAAGTAATTAAACCAAATAAAGAAGAATTAATTGATGAATATTTAGATAATTTAAAAGTTGAATTAGATCAATATGGAGATCAACTAAAAGCTATTAAATCAATTTATATTGGTGGGGGAACTCCTTCTTGTTTGAATGAAACTCAAACAAGAAAAATGTGTGAAATTTTAAAACCTTATGTAAAGGAACACGATTTTGAATATTCAATTGAATTAAATCCTGAATCAATTACAGAAGAAAAATTAAAAATTTATCAAGAATATCATTTAAATCGATTAAGTATTGGTGTTCAAACTTTTAATAATAAATTATTAAAAAAAATTGGGCGAATTCATGACAATTCATTAGCAATTGAAAAATATCAATTGGCAAGAAAAGTTGGTTTCGACAATATTAGTATTGATTTAATGTATAACTTATTTGATCAAACTGGAAAAGATATTTATGTTGATTTAGAATATATTTCAAAATTAAAACCCGATCATATCTCTTGATATTCATTAATCATGAAAGAAGATTCAATTTGAGGTAAAAAGAACTTAAAAACACCTGGAAATGATGAATTATTTGATGATATTGTTAATGAAGGATTAGAAAAATTGGGCTATCAACGTTATGAAATCTCAAATTATTGTTTAGATAATAAATATTCACGTCACAATATGACTTATTGAGATAATTCATTATTTGCAGGAGTTGGAGTTGGAGCTGCTGGATTTGAATTTAAAGATGGATTTTATTTCACAACTTTAAATAAAGGTAATGTTGAAAAATATCAAAAACAATACACTCAGCTTTCACAAGAAGATTATTATTTTCAAATAATTATGATGAGTCTAAGGACAATTCAAGGTTTAGATTTAAGTAATCCATATAATCAAGAAATCTATGAATTTTATCGTGAAAAAATTGATGCAGAAATAAAAAGAGAACTACTAGAAGTGAAAGAAAATCACTTAAAAGCAACACCGAGAGGATTAAACATTCTTAATGAGATCTTGGTTAACTTATTGTAGTTTTTTTTTTTTTTTTGTACAAAATCATATTTTTTGTGACGATAACAATATTAGGAGGAAAATATGGTTTTAAAAGAAAGAAAAATATCAAAGAATCAATCATCAATTTGAATTATTGATCAAATCAAAAAAATTGATTTTGGTTTAGACCAGATCTTTAATTTAGATATTAATGTTCAAACTGTGATTGCAAAACAATATTTAAAGTTAATAACTTCAAGTATTGTTAATATGTGTTTTAAAAAATTAATTAAATCAATTTATCTTCAATTTAATGATAATTTTGTTTTACTTCAATTAATTTATAAAATTAAGCAATTAACTCAACTTTTATATGAAAAACGCCAAAAACATATTTTTGGTTACAGTGAATTAATGCAAATAAAAGTATTAATACATGTTTTTTTGAATCAAATTAGATATGATGCCAATATTTGACTAAATTTAAATAAAAAAGATACAAAAAAATTATATAAAAAACCAATATTACATTGAAATGTAGCCATTTTATTAATTGATTTTGATATTTTAATAGATAGTGGTTTACAGTTTAATGTTGAACAAAAACAAATTCTTAAATCTATTTTTACAATTAAAAAAGAGGATACCTTTGATGAAATTAAACTCAAATTACAACTAGTCAAAAATAATTATTTACCTTTAAGAATGTTTGCTTTAGAAAAAGAAGTTTTAAAAACTGTTAAAAATCCAAGAGTTAAAAAATACCGTTTTGATCAAATTTTGCATTCAACATTATTTCAAATGATAGCTATTTTTATGCGTCAAAACTTAAGAAAAAGACTAGCAAATTAACCCTTTTTGGGTTATTTTTTTTGTAAAAAAATTAAAAAAATTAGCACTTATGTATTGACATTGCTAATTTAAGTTGTAAGATATTAATGTTTAGCAATTGAATAGATAGAGTGCTAATCAGGAGGTATAATTATGGACTTTACACAAAAACCAGACCCATTAAATGACCCAGAAATCCTTAATAAATACACAAGGGATTTAACACAAGATGCCAAAGATGGAAAAATTGATCCAATTATTGGTAGAGATGATGAGATCATGAGGGTAATTAGAATTTTAAGTAGAAAAACAAAAAATAATCCAGTATTAATTGGAGAACCAGGAGTTGGGAAAACAGCAATTGCAGAGGGACTAGCTCAAAGAATTATTAAAGGAGACGTTCCTAGCGTTTTAAAAAATAAACGAATTTTAGAACTTGATATGGGAAGTGTTATGGCAGGTGCAAGTTTTTTAGGAGACTATGAAGCTAGAATTAAAGGAATTGTAAACGCAATTCAAAAGGAAAATGGAGAAATCATCTTATTTATTGATGAATTACATTTAATTGTTGGTGCAGGAAAAACTGGAAATGGGGGAGGAATGGATGTTTCTAACCTATTAAAACCTGCTTTAGCTAGAGGTGGATTAAAAGCGATTGGTGCAACAACTTTAAAAGAATATCGTGAATATATTGAAAAAGATGCAGCTCTTGAAAGAAGATTTCAAAAGGTTTATGTATCTGAACCCACAGTTGAAGAAACAATTTCAATTTTAAGAGGATTAAAAGAGAAATTTGAAACTTATCATGGAGTTAGAATTCACGATAATGCATTAGTTGCAGCTGCTCAATTGAGTGACCGCTATATTGCAGATCGTTTTTTACCAGATAAAGCGATTGATTTAGTTGATGAAGCCAGTGCTACTATTAAAACTGAATTGGCATCAGTGCCAACAGAACTAGACCAAATTAATAGAAAAGTTATGCAATTGGAAATTGAAAAAGCAGCTCTTTCTAAAGAAACTGATGAAAAATCAAAAGAAAGATTAAAAGCTAATGAACAAGAATTGCAAAAAATGAAAATTAAACAAAATGAATTAAATAGTGTTTGAGAACAAGAGAAAAAAGCACATGATAAAATTAATCAATTACGTTCAACAATGGATCAATTAAAAACAGAATTAGATCAAGCACAATTGGATGGAAAATATGAAAGAGCTGGAGAAATCCAATACTCATTATTACCAGTAATTGAAAAACAATTATCATCAGAAGCAAATAAAAATGATGAACAATTAATGTCAGAAGAAGTAAATGAACATGAAGTTGCTTCAATTATTGGTAAATGAACTGGTATTCCTGTTGAAAACTTAATGGAATCTGAAAAAGAAAGATTATTAGGAATTGAAACTAGTTTAAGAAAAATGGTTAAAGGTCAAAATGAAGCTATTGAAGTTGTAAGCGATGCTATTTTGAGAAGTCGAAGTGGAATTAAAGATCCCTCAAAACCAATTGGAAGTTTCTTATTTTTAGGACCAACTGGGGTAGGAAAAACTGAAGTTGCTAGAAGTTTAGCAAAACAATTATTTAATAGTGAAAAGAAAATGATTCGTTTAGACATGAGTGAATTTATGGAAAAACAATCAGTTTCTAAATTAATTGGATCTCCTCCAGGATATGTTGGATATGAAGAAGGTGGAAGATTAACAGAAGCTGTTAGACGTTCACCATATTCAATTGTCTTATTTGATGAAGTTGAAAAAGCTCACCCTGATGTATTTAATGTTCTATTGCAAGTTTTAGATGATGGAAGAATTACAGATTCATTGGGAAAAACAATTGACTTTAAAAATACTATTATAATTATGACTTCAAATATTGCAGCTGATTACTTAATGACTACACCATCAGAATTAATTGATGAAAAAGTTATTGAGCAACAACTAAAATCTCACTTTAGACCAGAGTTTTTAAATAGGATTGATAACATTGTGAGATTTAATCCATTATCAAAAGAAAATATTCGTGAAATTATTTTAAAAACTCTTGAGGAATTAAAACAAAGAGTTTTAGAGAACAATGAATATATTATCAATTTTACAGATGCTGCAATTGAAAAAATTATGGATGAAGGCTATGATCGTGAATATGGAGCAAGACCAATTAAACGCTATATTGAAAAAAATATTGAGACAGTTATTGCTCGAGCAATTGTGGGAAATGAAATTGAACCAAAAAGAAACTATGTATTAGATGTTCAAGAAAATCGTTTTGTGTTAACAACCTCTAAAAAATTAAATTAGCACTTGCATAATATGAGTGCTATTGATAAACTTAAATTGGATTGATTAGGGAGGTCAAAATGCTAAGTGAAAGACAACAAAGTATTCTTCAAGTAATCATTGAAGAATACATTAAAACAGCATCTCCAGTAGGTTCAAAACGAATTCAAGAAATGCTTGCAATTGAAGTATCATCTGCAACTATTAGAAATGAATCAGCATTTCTTGAAGAACAAGGTTTTTTAGAAAAAGCTCACACTTCTTCAGGAAGAGTTCCTTCAACTAAAGGTTATCGCTATTATGTTGATAATCTAATGAAGTCAAATGACATTGAAGATGTCAAAACTCAGATTGAAGAGATTTTCAAAAAAAGAGGTTCAACCATCGATCAAATATTAGAACAAACTTCACATATCTTAAGTGAAATGACAAAATTGGCAACAATTGTTTCAAAAAATGAAACCAATGATGAAATTCTATTATCAAAAGTTGAATTAATATCTTTATCAAGTTCAAATGCTATTGTAATCTTTGTATTATCAAATGGTACAGTTGAAAATAAAGTCATGAATTTAGATAATGTGACTTTAGAAGAATTAAAAATTTCAATTGATTTATTTAATGAAAGACTTATTAATTCAAAAATTTCAGAAATAGAATTTAAATCACAAGCAATTGTACCAGTCTTAAAACAACAAGTTAAAAAATATGAGTTTGTATTACAAACATTTGTAAATGCACTACTTCATACAGGTTCTTCTCAATCAAAAACAAGTGGAATGAAGTATTTACTTGAAAATCCTGAATTCAATGATCCCAATAAAATTAGAAATATTGTTGAATTCATTGAAAATGCTTCACCATTTGCTTGATTCAAATCACAATCAAACAAATCATCAAAAGCAGCTGTTGCTATTGGATTAGAAACAGGAATTGGCAATGATGATATTGCAGTTGTAGGTACAAACTTCCCCACAGAAGGTGGGGGAAAGGGAACTTTGGCACTTGTAGGACCAAAAAGAATCCAATATGACAGAGTTTCTGATTTACTAGAATGAATCAGTCAAAAAATAGAAGAAAAATTTAACAAGGGGGAAGAATAATGGCTAATAAAGAAGAACAAAACAATATTTTAAATCTTTTTGAAATCATTAAAAAAGAATTAAATGTTGAACCAACAAAAGAAGGCGAAGAAAAACAAGAGTTGAGCAATATTGAAAAACTTGAATTAGAATTTGCAAATTTAATCGATCAAAACTCAAAACTAGAAGAGGCTCGTTTAATTGCAGTGGCAGATACTCAAAATACAGTAAAGCGTTTCCAAAATGAAGCAGTATTGGTACGTAAGTATGGTGGAGAACGTCTTGCAACTGAATTAATTCCAGCAATTGATATGTTTAGAAGTGTTTTAAAATCAACACCAGATAATCCAGAAATCAAAAACTATTTAATGGGATTTGAAATGATTATCAATCAAATTGATCAAGCATTAAATAATGCAGGAGTATCAATGATAACAACAAATTTAGGAGATGATTTAAATCCAGAAATTCACAATGCAATTGAACAAGTTGAGTCAAACGATTTTACAACTGGAAAAATTGTTGCAGTAATTTCAAATGGATATAAATTACATGATAGAGTAATTAAACATGCAGCTGTAAAAGTTGCAAAATAATAAAATATAGAATATAAGAAGGTAGGTATAAAAATATGGCAAAAGAAAAAATTATAGGAATCGATTTAGGAACAACTAACTCAGTTGTAGCAATTATGGAGGGTGGTCAACCAATTGTTTTGGAAAACCCTGAAGGACAAAGAACAACAGCTAGTGTTGTTGCATTTAAAAACGGAGACATTATTGTTGGGGGAGCTGCAAAAAGACAATCTGTAACAAACCCAAATACTGCAATTTCAATTAAACGTGAAATGGGAAATTCATACAAAGTAAACTTAGAAGGAAAAGATTACACACCAGAACAAGTTTCTGCAGAAATTTTGAGATACTTGAAAAAATATGCAGAAGATAAATTAGGAACAAAAGTTACAAAAGCAGTTATTACTGTTCCTGCATATTTTAATGATGCTCAAAGAAAAGCAACAAAAGATGCTGGAAAAATTGCTGGCTTAGAAGTTGAACGTATTATTAACGAACCAACAGCTGCAGCATTAGCTTATGGAATTGACAAACAAGATAAAGAAATGAAAGTTTTAGTTTATGACTTGGGTGGGGGAACATTTGACGTTTCAGTATTAGAATTGGCAGATGGAACTTATGATGTATTATCAACAAGTGGAGATAACTCACTTGGAGGAGATGATTTTGACCAAAAAATCATGACTTGAATTGGAGATCAAATTAAAAAAGAATTTAATATTGATTTATCAAAAGAAAAAATGGCTTTACAAAGATTTAAAGATGAAGCTGAAAAAGCAAAAATTAACTTATCAAGTCAATTAGAAACT
Organism: Spiroplasma culicicola AES-1; assembly: GCF_000565175.1. NCBI lineage: Bacteria > Bacillati > Mycoplasmatota > Mollicutes > Entomoplasmatales > Spiroplasmataceae > Spiroplasma > Spiroplasma culicicola. The sequence continues at coordinate 402,836 of NZ_CP006681.1, forward strand.
GAAATTAACTTACCATTTATTGCAATGAATGATAATGGACCAGTTAACTTTAGTGCAAAATTGGCAAGAAGTGAATTTGAAAAAATGACAAAAGATTTAGTTGAAAGAACAAGAAAACCAGTTGAAGATGCTTTAAAAGAAGCAAAATTAAAAGCAATTGATATTGACCAAGTATTATTGGTTGGGGGATCAACTAGAATTCCTGCAGTGCAAGAATTAGTAAAATCACTTTTAGGAAAAGAACCAAACAGAACAATTAATCCAGATGAAGTTGTTGCAATGGGTGCTGCAATTCAAGGAGGAGTATTGGCTGGAGATGTAACTGATGTTTTATTACTTGATGTTACTCCTTTAACTTTAGGAATTGAAACAATGGGAGGAGTTATGACTCCATTGATTCAAAGAAATACAACAATTCCAACAGAAAAATCACAAGTATTTTCAACTGCAGCAGATAATCAACCAGCAGTTGATATCAATGTATTACAAGGTGAAAGACCAATGGCTGGAGATAATAAATCATTGGGTCAATTCCAATTAACAGGAATTAAACCAGCTCCAAAAGGTGTACCTCAAATTGAAGTTACATTTAAAATTGATGTTAACGGAATTGTTTCTGTTACTGCAAAAGATAAAGATACCAATGAAGAAAAAACTATTACAATTTCAAATTCAGGAAGTTTAAGTGATGCAGAAATTGACAGAATGGTTAAAGAAGCAGAAGAAAATGCTGAATCAGATAACAAAAAACGTAAAAATATTGAATTAAAAAATAAAGCAGAAACTTACTTAAATGTGATTGAAGAATCATTAAAAGAAAGTAATGCCCAAATTAGTGATGATCAAAAAAAACAATCAGAAGAATTGGCAAAATCAATTCGTGAATTAATTGCTAAAGAAGATTATGATGAATTAGATAAAAAAATGAGTGAATTAGAGCAAGCTATGAAAATGGCTTCAGAAATTGCAGCTCAACAAGCACAACAATCATCACAAGAAGCACCAGCTGATGAGAACAAAGAAGAAACTAAAGATGAAGAAAGCAAATAATTTTAAAAAACAACTACTTGCTAGTTGTTTTTTAAAGATAGGAAAAGAGGTGTTACATTATGGCTAATAAGCGCGATTATTATGAAGTCCTTGGAGTTTCAAAATCTGCAACAGAAGATGAAATTAAAAAAGCATATCGAAAATTAGCTAAAAAATATCACCCTGATGTCAACAAAGAACATGATGCAGAAGAAAAATTTAAAGAAGCAACTGAAGCCGCTGAAGTATTGTTAGATGCCAATAAAAGAGCTACTTATGATCAATTTGGTCATGATGGTTTAAAAGGTATGGGACAAGGCTTTGGCCAAGGTTTTGGTGGCTTTGAAGATTTCTTTTCAAATATGGGTGGAGGAAGTGACTTCTTTTCAGATATATTTTCTAACTTCTTTGGTGGGGGAGCTAGAAGTTCATCAGGATTTTCACGTAACTCAAGTCGTGGTCCTTCAAGAGGAAAAGATATTGTCATTGATTTAAATTTATCATTGAAAGAATTAATGTTTGGAATTGATAAGGAAGTTGACTTAAAATTAATTGCCAAATGTGAAGAATGTGATGGTCATGGCGCAGTTGATCCAAAAGATGTCACAACTTGTGATGTATGTAATGGAATTGGAGTTGTTACAGTTCTCCAAGATATGGGAATTGCCAAATTTCAAACTCAACAACCTTGTCCTAAATGTAAAGGAAATGGAAAAGTTAATAAAAATCCATGTAAACCATGTAAAGGTGATGGAGTTAAATTGAAAAATGAAACCATTGTTTTACCAATTCCAAAAGGTCTAAGTCCAGGTCAACAAATTGTTTTACGCAATGCTGGAAATTATGGAGCCAATGGGGGAGAACGTGGCCACATTTATGCCAATATTCATCTAAAAGCAAGTAAAAAAATTAGTATCATAAATCAATATGATATTAAAACAACAATTGATGTTTCATATTTAGATGCTTTATTACATAATGACTTAACAGTTGACACTCTTGATGGTCAAGTAAGTGTTAAATTGCCAAAACACATTAAAAATGGAGAACAAGTTATTTTAAAACATCATGGTCTATATAGTGGAGTTAAATCTTCAAAACGTGGGGACATGATTTTAATAATTAATCTTGTTATTCCTGATAAAATTTCAGATAAAGAAAAAGCAGCTTTTGAACTTCTTGAAAAAGATAGTGACTTTAAAGTTCAAAATGAAATTAAAGAATAATTTAAGAGCTAGAAAATATCTTATGTGCTAAGATATTTTTTACTTTGTTTTATTGTATAATCAAATAATGGGAGGTGAGATCTATGTCTGATAAAATTAAAGTTTTACAAATTAATCGCGAAATTAATAAAGAAGTTAAATCTGTAAATGGTAAAAAAGTTTTTAAACCAGTTGATGATGTTTGATATGAAGATAATTCTTCAAGTGTATCAATGGATTTTGATCGTACTTTAAATTTTAAAAAGAATGTAGGTCCCAAAATTTCATTAGTTCAAAATGCAAATTCCCATTTTTTTAAACCAGAAACAAATCAAGATATGACATTTAAAAAAGAAGACATTGGTGCTAATGATTTTGAATCTTTAAATATTGTTGATCGTCGTTTTACAAAACGCAGTTCAGCTTTACCAGATCAAATTTTGAAATTAAGAGATGAATCATATCAAAATCAACAAGCCCAAAAAGATGTTTTACTTGAAAAATTAAATGTTAATTTAAAATTTAAAAATAACTTTGAAAATTATAATTTGACAAATCTAAATGATATTCCAGTTTCAAAAAATAAACAATTTATTGAAGATGTTAAAAAAAGTTTATTAAATACAGACACAATTAATCAACAAGAATTAATTACTCCTTCAAGAGAAAAAACTAAAAAAATTGATGAACCAATTATTACAAATGAAGTTTTTGAACAAAAACAACCTGAAGAAGTAACTAATGAAAATGTTTCACCGTTTGATCCAAATAAATTAAATGATTTAGATATTGCAAAAAGTCCAAATTTTGTTCTTGAAGAACAAAAAAAAGATGAAATCAAAAATGAAGTGGCACCTATTAATAAAAATGAAATTTCAATTAAAGAACAAAATCATTTATTTAATATTGAAAGTGAAAGTTTTATTGAAGATTTATCAATTCCAGTTATTAGAGATTTTGACAAAACTTATACAGAACAAACAGATGATTTAGAACGTGTTATTAAGGAATTGGAAAATAATAAAACTAAATTAAATGCAAAAAATATAGATTTATTTGTAACAGAACCCCAAAATGATACAACAATGTTAGTTAATCGTTTAGCAAATGGGGCAAATGAGATTAGAAAATTAAATTTAAGTGCTGCTAAATTTGATGATTTTGAATCATGATTTAATAGTTCAAAAGATGTTGCAAAATTGGCAAAACTTGCCAAAAAAGAGAAAAAAAGAATGACAAAAAATTCTAAAGGAAAATAATTTATGAGCAAAAAAGTAATAGTTGGTCTTAGTGGAGGGGTAGATTCTTCAGTGGCAGCTGCTCTTTTAATTGAGCAAGGCTATGAAGTTGAAGCTCTTTTTATGCGTAATTGAGATAGCAATTTAAATAATGATATTTTAGGAAATAATCAAACAACTGATGTTTGTCCTCAAGAATTAGACTTTATTGATGCACAAGAAGTGGCCAAAAAACTAAATATTAAATTACATCGTGTTGATTTTATTAAAGAATACTGAGATTATGTTTTTCAATACTTTGTTGAAGAATATAAAAAAGGAAGAACTCCAAATCCCGATATTTTATGCAATAAATATATTAAATTTGATAAATTTTTAAATTATGCAATTGAAAAATTAGATGCAGATTATATTGCAATGGGTCATTATGCTGGTGTTAGATTTAATGAAATAACTCAACAATATGAAATGATTAGAGGAATTGATGATAATAAAGATCAAACTTATTTTTTAGCACAATTAAATCAATTTCAATTATCTAAAACTTTATTTCCTTTACAAGCTTTTAAAAAGGATGAAATTAGAGCAATTGCTAAAAAATATGACCTAATTACTGCAGAAAAAAAAGATTCAACAGGAATTTGTTTTATTGGTGAAAGAGATTTTACTAAATTCTTACAAAATTATATTGCCAATCAACCTGGAAAAATTATTGATATTGCTGATGGCCAAGAACTAGGTGAACATATTGGAGTGATGTATTATACAATTGGTCAAAGAAAAGGTTTAAATTTAGGTGGTCAAAAAGAACCTTATTATGTTGCCAAAAAAGATATTGATAATAAAATCTTGTATGTTTCAAAGTTTAGCGATGAATCATATTTACAATCAAAAGAATGTATTGTTAATGAATTTAACTTTATTGTTGATTATACAAAATACTTTAAAGAGTCAACTTTTGAATGTGTTGCTAAATTTCGATATCGCCAAAAAGATATTAAAGTAATGGTCACAATTCTTGATAATAATAGTATTAAAATTACTTATAAAGATGAAGTCAGAGCAGTTACTGAAGGTCAACAAGCAGTTTTATATTTAAATGAAATTTGTCTTGGTGGGGGAGTAATTGATAAAGTTATAAGTTAAATGGTATTTTTTAAAAAAAATAAGTTAAAATTGATATGAAATTAAAAAAGGGAGTAGATGTATGAACATATTAGCACAAAACTATACTTCAACAATTATTATTGGAGTAGTTGCACTTGTAATTATTGTATTTATTATCGTATCTGCAATTACAAGTAAAAAAGCGCAAAAAAAAGAACAACAAAAAAGAAAAAAAGTTGTTAAAGATGAAATTAAACTATATTTATCAAAAACTCAAAGTTTAAAAAACATTAAAATTGATTATGAAAAAGTATATGCTCGTAAGGGTGCAGAATACAAATATCGTGACGTTTTTGATGTTGTTGTAAATATCTATGAACCAAAAACAAATAATTTATTGTATACAAGAGCTTATGAAGTTGAAGGTATCACAACTCGTGCTGACAAAAAAACATATACTACTGCATGACAAGTCAATCAAGAATTGGATTTAGAAGATACAAAAAAACGTATAGCAATTGCTGAAAAGAAAATCAAATTGACAAAAGAAGAAGCCAAAACTTTGAAAAAAGAAGATTTAGCAAAAGCAAAAGAACAAAAAGTACAAATGAAAGAAGAAATGAAACAGTTAAAAGAAGCCAAAGCTGAACAAAAGAAAGCAAATTCTCCAAGAATTGATGAAGCTGTTAAGGCAACTACTGTTAAATTTATTCCAAGAAGAAATAAATAACATATTTCTATTTAGAAATATGTTTTTTTATATGATAATTATATTTGGAGGTGACTTTTAGAATGGAATTAAAAAATAAAGTATCAAAAGAAGACTTTAAACGCTATATGAATGATTGTTCAAAGTTAAGTTGAATTTTTCATTCAATTGATAACTTTAAAAAAGCAATTGATTTTAAAAAAAGTCACAAGATATCAACAAAATTAAAAGTTGAATTAGAAAATAGTGATGAATATAATACTGCTGAAGGTTTTGAGCCTTTAACTTTATATGAAAGATTGCTAACAGCCTCAGATTTAACAAAAGATGAGTTGATTCAGCAAAAAGCTTTATTGGCAAATATTGACAATGCAAATGGTTTAGAATTAAGTCCAACTCCAGCAGAAACTATTATTGATGGTAATGCCGTAGGAGATGCTGCACGAGAATATTTTATTGCTGATTTATATGAATATAATCGTGAACATAAAACACAATATCAATATTTTGATTTTTTACAATATGGATTTGCTGAATCAGTTGATTTAACACGTGATATTTTAAAAGATGATACACATCGTGTTTTATTTGAACCATCATTTGAATATGGTAATTCAAAATTAAAAATTAGATGTGATATTTTAATTAATAAAGGAAATCGTCATGTTGAAATTATTGAAGTTAAAGGTTCAACAAAAGAAAAGAAAGATCATTTTTATGATTTATTTTATCAATGATATTTATTAAAAAAATTAGGCTATATTATTGATTCAGTTAAATTATGTTTAATTAATAAAAATTATTATCGTGGATTAGGAGAAATTGATCCAGGATTAGTTTTAAGTTTAGAAGAAGAATTTATTGATTTTGAAAAAGAAATTAAAATTCCATTTTTAGATAATGATTTTGAAGTGCCAAATAATGATTTTAAATCAGACATTGAGTATTCAAAATTATTTGTTGTTTCAAATACTTATAATGAACAAAAAATTAAACCAGATTATTTAGCGATTTTTGAAAATATTGCAGATAAAAATGATATTGATTATTTATTTGAAAAAATTGCTGCAATATATAATGATGAAAATTTTTTACTTAATGAAAAATGTGGAAAGTTTAAAATGGATTTTAAAAATGAAACAATTGATTATAAAAAAGCATATTGTCGCCATATTTTTAAGTATCGCAATTTAGATGAATTTAATGTTTTAAATTTACCTCAAATGCATACAAAAGTTGGAGAAATTCTGTGAACACGAGATTTCTTTTATTTAAAAGATATTCAAGATCCCTTTGATAAAAAATATACAGATTCACAAAATAAGCCAATCTTTTCTGCCACAAACGCACGTTTAATTAATTTAACAAATCAATATTTAAAAAATAATTGTCAAACTAGTCCAGATATGATTGTTGATATGAATAGAATTGATGATATTGTTGATTTACTAAAAGATTATTATCAATATCCAGTTTATATGTATGATTTTGAAACTTCAAAATGGGCTGTACCTAACTTTAATAAATCAAAAAGTTATATGCAAATTCCATTTCAATATTCAATTCACACAATTTTAGATGATAAATATGATTTTAAAAATTCACAAGCAACAATGAAACATGCAAATTTTATTGCCAATTCTCAAAATGATCCAAGACCTGAATTTATCCAAAAGTTTATTAAAGATTCATTTGAGTTTGGACCAGGAATCTATGTTGCCTACAATAAGTCATTTGAAAAAATGGTTTTAAGACAATTAATTCAGTTATTTCCTGAATATAGAAAGCCGTTGCATTATATTTGACAAAATACAATTGATTTACGTGATTTTTTTGCCAAAGCACAAAATAATTGATTGATTTATCACCCAGAATTTAAGGGAAAGTCATCAATTAAAATTACTCAACCAGTTTTAGATGGTTCATTAAGTTATAAAGATTTAAGAATTAATAAGGGAGATAAAGCAAGTCAAGTATTTCGTCAATTTGCAGATGATTTTTTTACTCAAGAACAATGAGAAAATATCTTTAAAAAAGATATGTTAGCTTATTGCGATCGCGATACTTTAGCAATGGTTGTAGTCTTGCAAAAAGTTGTAGAATTAATCAAAGAAATTGATCCAATGTTAATTGAAACAATTAAAAAAGGAGAATCTTAATATGAGTTATAAAGTAATATTTTGTGGAACGCCCCCAATTTCAGTTGAAATCTTAAAAGGACTTGAAAATATTGATGTTGAAATTGTGGGAATAATTACTCAACCAGATAAAAAAGTAGGGCGTAAAAAAGAGATTATGCCTTCCCCAGTTAAACAATATAGTTTAGAAAAAAAATATCCAATAATTCAACCATATAAAATGATTGATTCCTTTGAACAAATAAAAGCATTAAATGCAGATTTTTTAATTACTTGTGCTTTTGGCCAATTTGTACCTCAAAAAATTTTGAATTTATTTAAAAATTCTATTAATGTTCATGCTTCTTTACTACCAAAATATCGTGGAGGAAGTCCAATTCAATTTGCTATAAAAGATGGATGTCAAAAAACTGGTATTTCATTAATGAAAATGATTAAAAAAATGGATGCTGGAGCAGTTTATGCTCAAGAAGAATTAAAAATTGAAACAAATGATGACTCAGGATCACTATTTGATAAAATGGCAGTTTTGGGTAAAAATATGATTGAAAAATATTTAATTGATATTTTAAATGAAACATTGACAGGAATTGTTCAAGATGAAAATGAAGTAACTTTTGCTTATAACTTGACTAATGAACAAGAAGAAATTGATTGAAAATTGCCAAAACATGACATTGTAAATTTTATAAGAGCGTTAAGTCCTGCTCCAATTGCATTTACACATATTAATGATGAAAGAATTAAAATTAAAAAAGCAAGAGTAATTGGTGATGAAGAAATCTTTATAGCTGTTTCAAAAATTTTTCAAGTAGGAGAAATTGTCACAACAGATAAAGAAGGAATAATTGTGCAAACTATTGATGGTTATATCAAGATTTTAGAATTACAAAGAAGTGGAAAAACTATGGTTGATGCAGGCAGTTTTCACTTTCCAAATTCACCATTACATATGGGAATTAGGTTTGGTCAAAAAATAGAGCAAAATTAAGCAAATTTGTATATAATAAAAATGATTTTAAAAAATAAGGAGATTTTATGTTAGTAAACGATTTAAGACCAGGAAGTACATTCTTGTACGATGGAAATATTTTTGTAGTTTTAGAAAATTCATTTTCTAAATCAGGAAGACAACAAGGTAAAGTAACTGTTAAAATTAAAAATTTAAGAACTGGGGCAAGATTGGAGTTAACTTTCACAGGTGGTGAAAAAGTTGATAAAGCCATGATTGAGAAAAAAGATATGCAATATCTATATAATGATGGTTCAAATTGTATGTTAATGGATACAGAAACTTATGATCAAGTTGAAATTGCTTCAAGTAAATTAGAATGAGAATTGAAATTCTTAACAGAAGGTACAATGGTAAAAATGACAGAATATGAAGGAGAAATCTTGGGTATTACTATTCCAGAAAAAATGGAATTAGAAGTTGTTGAAGCAGAACCAGCTGTTAAAGGAGATACTACAAGTGGTGCTCAAAAGAAAGCCAAAGTAGAAACTGGATTAGAAATTCAAGTACCATTATTTATTAAAGAAGGCGAAAAAGTTATTATTAACACAAATGATGGAAAATATGCTGGAAGAGCATCAAACTAGTGTAAAATAATTAAGGAAAAGAATTGGAGTTAAAAATATGTATATTTCAATGGAACGAAATTCAAGAGGAAATCTTGAAATTGAAGAAAAAATCTTAAATAAAATTATTGAATTTGATGTTTCTAACAATTCAAAAGGAATTGAAAAAACTGAGGCTTCAGTGAGCTTACATCATGAAAATACTTTATTTATCTTAATAAAGTTATACGTAAGTAACAGAGATAGCTTAAAAATTGATGAATCAAAATTAAACGCAACTATTATAGCTTCAATGGAAAAAACATTATTAATTAAGCCAAAAAATATTGCATTTGCTTATATTAAAAAATAATTTAGATAATTTTAAATCAACTTGAGAGTTGATTTTTTTGACTATTATTTATCTCAATAAAAAGGGTATAATATTAACATAAATTTAAGACAAAAAACCACTAAATATAGCATTATCCCAACTAGGACTACAAAATAAGACAAAAATAGTGTATAATATTTTTGTCTTATAGTTATTAAATTAGGAGGAACGTTACATGGCTGCAACTAAAAAAACAACAAGTAAAGCAAAAGGGCAATTACAAAAGCCTGGTACTGAATATATATGGCAACCTTTCAGTCCAAAATCTTTGGCCTTAATTAATAAATACAACCTTCAAACTGATGAAAGTTATAAAAAACTAATCTCATCATTTGAAAGAATTGAATCATTACCTCAAGATGATCCAAGAAGACCAAATTTGGTTGAATTATGAGAAGCTGAATTTAACAGATTATTTAAGCATTTCTGAGAAAATTATGCGGGGGCTACTAAAAAAGATAGTGGTGTTTCAGGATGAAAAGATCGTTTAGATATTAAAGATTCACCAACAACTCCAGATGAAAAGAGAAAAGACTTAATGTCAAGACTTTCACCTGGTGCTGGAAATGGTAATAGAAATACTAAAGAAGAAATCATGAACCGTGCTGGTTATCAACCACAAATCAGAACTGAACAATTTAACTTTACAGCAACTCCAAAAACTGGTCAAAATTTACATGAAATTGAAAACTTGTTAAACATTGCAGAAGAAAAAGGAATGACAACTCCTGAAAGTATTCTGCAAAATGGCTTTGGTGCAGTTGGCGCTAATGTACAAGATAATTCAACAATTGATTTTGATGAAGAAACAAAAATCATGACTCAAGAAGTTAAACCAGATCCTAATTTACTAGACTTTGTAAATGGATCTTCTTCTGAAGATAACAGCAGTGTTGAAAAAGAAACACCTGCAAATGATTTTAATAATACATCATATATAGCAAATGAAAGTATGTCTAGAGAAGAATTTAATTCTTTAAACAATATTCAAGGAGAAATGCCTCCCCAACAAGATGCAGATGCATTATCTGTGTTAGAATTGGGAACAGACTTTTTCCAATCACAATTGGGAGCACATGGTCTACAACCTGAAACTCAAACAGAAGATGGAATGGCACCAATGACTTATTCTGAAAAAGATGAGTTAATTAATCCAGAAAAAAGAAATATTCTTTCAAAAGATGGATTTGAAGTTCACATTAATAGTGATGGTGGCTCAATGGCTGGTAAAGCCAACTATGATATTCAAACTGGTGAAATGTCAAAACCATATCATGAAATTAAACCAGTTGGAAATTATGGGATGTCTTTTGATTATGCAAAAAGACCTTCAATGCAAGATCTTTTAGATGCACATAAACGTGAAGGTCAAGCACTTGACGAAATGACACAAAAAATTGAATTCTTAAGAGATTTACGTAATGAACGTCGTCACAGAATCAATATGATGAAAATTGAACGTGCAAATAGTTATATTGTTGCAAGAGCAAGAAGAATGGCTGAAGCTCGTGAATTGAGACGAATTAAAAAACGTGATGAATTAAATCTAAAAGCAATTGAAAAAGCTGATAGAATGAGAAGACTTCAAGAACGTCAAAAACTAATCGAATTAATGAAAGAACGTCAAATTAAGAGAGCTGAAGAAAAACGTGTAGCAACAGTTCTTCGTTTAGAAAGAGAAAGACGTTTAGAGAGAGATGCAAAATATAGGGCAGAAATTGCATCAATTGATGCTCAAATTAGACATGAGCAAGAACTTATCAAACGTACAGAATTGAAAATGAAAGCCTACTTTACAAAAGTACATGATGATCAATTATTTGATGAATCTCTAAGAATTGCTAAAAAATCAAGTCAATTTGCACAACTTGAGCAAAAAGCAGAAGCAATGCAAGAACTTGAAGAAGCAAAAAGAAGAGATAGAATTGAAAAAATTAGTAGAAAATTTAATAAAAATATCAAATAGTGGGATGGGCGAGTTAAAAGAAAAAATACTCCCCATTTTTTTGTAAATATGAAAGGAAACGATGTTAATGGCAATTAAAAAATCAAAAATTGTTTCAAGAATTCCAAAAGAAAGAGTTCTAGAAGAAGCAAAACTTGACCTGAAGACTATTAGTACTTTAACAGGTAAAATTGGGGTTACTTTTTCTTCAAATGATGAAGTACCACTTCATGATGCTGTAAAAAAAATGCAAAATAATCATGGAACAACTTCAAAGCTTTCTGATAAAGAAAATAAACGAGTACAAGAGATTGAACGTATAAAAAACAAAGCTGGAACAATTAACAATAAAGTTGTTAAATTAGAATCAAGAAAAAAAGCTTTTGTAAATACACGTAAATTATCACATGAACTTGAAATTGAAGAAAAAAGAAAACGTTCGCAACAAAGTAATAATAAATCATTGTCACAACTTCCCGATTTTATGAAATTAAATCAAGAAATTGCTCAAACATATTTACAAGAAACCACAAATAAACAAAAAATTAAAGATAATTCAAAGACTTTAAAAACAAGAAATACTAAAAAAACAGAAGTTATGGATTTTTTTGATACAAGTGAATCAAAAAAATTTAGTTTTAAGCAATCTACAAATATTAAACCTTCAGCAAGAAACACTAATTTTTTAACTAAACTAGATTATGTTTCTGAATCTTCAAAATATTTTGCCCAAGAATTAGGTTGAATTGAAAATGAAAAACCAAAAAGAATTTTTAATTCACCACTAAAAGAATATAAAATAGAAGATGAAGAAGGTAATGAAGAATTAATTGCAGAACAAGTTGAAGAAAATCAACTAAGAACAATTGATAATTTAAATGATACTCTTGATTTAGAAAGAGCACAGGCTCAAGAAGAGATGGATTTAAAAACAATTGATGCTTTAGCAAAGAAATTTGCACGTGAAGCTGAAGAAATTAAAAAAAATAATGATAAATTAGAACAAGAATTTATTAATGTATCTGATATTTATAAAAAAATATTAGATCAAAGTCCAATATCAAAAATATCAAGAACAAGCAAACAAGTTGTTAAAGTTCCTGATGGAGTAGATATTAATAAAATACCTTCGTTTGTTTTGGAAGGAAAAAAGTAATAGGGGTGAATAGCATGGCAAAAAATAATACTAAAGAAACAATTAAAGATTTTAAACTTATTGGAGATCGCACAAAGCAAAGAATAATTGGCTTAATCGAAAAAAGATTAACAGCACAAACAATTATGCTATTTGCTCAAGAATATGAATCATATGATGCAGAAATTAGAAATGAAATTATTGAATTTATTATGTTTTTATTAAACCGTGAAGAAGAAGCTTTACGCTTAAATGAAGCAAAAATTGCAGATCAAAGAGCTAAAATGATTATGGAACGTCGTAAAATGGAGTTCCAAGAAAAACAAAGTAATTTCAAAAAAATTCAAGATATGTTATCTAAAACAGAAGCTAATAAAAAACGTCCAGTTGAAACAACAACTAAATTAAAGGTTACTAAACCTGAACCAAAACCAAAAGTTGAAACTAAACCAAAGGCTGCTCCAAAACCAGAAGTTAAAGCACAGCCAAAACCAAAAGTTGATAGTAAATTAGAACAAATGCTAAAAGAGGCTCAATTAAGAGAGCAAAAAATGGCTAGAGAAGAAAAACAAAGACAAGAAGAATTAGCACAACAACAAAAACTTGCAGAAGCTGCAAAGGCAAAAGAAGTTAAACAAAAAGCAGCCGCAAAACCAAAGGCTGCTCCAAAACCAAAAACAACAACAGCTTCAAATAAAGTTAGTCGTACTCCAAGCAAAAAACCACTTTCATATGAAGAAAGACTATTTGCAAGTCAAGCAGGATCAAAAACAACTCAGGAACGTGATTATGAAAAAGAACAAAAAGAAAAAGAACGTTTATGACAAGAACTTTATGGTAAAACTAGAGAACAATCTTTAGGAGAAAGACAAAAAATTGTTGCAAAAGATTCTAAAAAAGATGATGTTGACAAAACTCCAACAATTGAAGAAGTAAAATTAACAGACTTTAGATTAAATGGAGTATTATGTCCAATTGATGAATTAACAGATCCAAAAAACAAGTTGTATGTATTTTGAAGTAAAATTAAAGCTAAATATCGTACAGCCAATATTTCTGCATGATTAAGAGAAAAACCTTTAAAATTTCAAAGAAAAATTTATAAGAAAAGAATGAAAACTTTAAATCGTTTTAATAAACTTGTAGAAAATAATACACCAAAGCCAGAAAAAGCACCTGTAGAAAAACCAAAAGTAAAAGATATTAAACAATTAAAAGAAGTTAAAAAAGAAAATAAAAAGGAAATTAAAGTAGATGAAGTAAAGGTTGAAAAAAATCAAAAATCTGCTGAATAATTTCATATTAACAATCAAATAAAATAGAAAAGAGATGTTAAAATGAGTGATTTACAAATAATGTTGCTATCAATAATTGGTGGAGCAATCTTAATTGTAATATTATTGACATCAATATTGTATTCACAAATTAAGGCTAAAAACAAAGACAAGCATATTGAACAAATTACAAGAGAGCCTTATTTTGTTAATGAAAAGCATACAAAAGAAAAATGATGAGTATCAAAAGATGGGTTATTAGAAAAAAACTGAATGAAAGGTCAAGATTATGACTTTAAAGTTTCAATCTTTAATTATTATGAAAACTTTTCTGAAGGTTTTTTCAATTCTAAGTTTGTAAGAACTAAATCATTTTTATTACAAATTATGGATGTTAAATCAGTAAATAGAACAATTGAGAGATTGAAAATTCATGCTGGTTGTTTGGAAAACATTTGATGAAGAAAATATAAAATTTTAATGAATTCTTCTTTCAATGATATGCCAAAAGTTACTAAAGCACCAGAATATTTCTTTTATAAATATTATTTTGAATTTATTTATCAATTAAGAAAAATAATGAGTGATTATTTAACAAATCACATTATACCAAATACAATATTTTTAGAATTAAAGCCAATATATTACAAACAATATGGAATCAAAAAAGTTGACGATCCACAAAAAAACATTGTTTTTGCATTTAATCAAGTAAGTCAAGATGCCAATGCTTTATCAGATCGTTTACACTCTGAATTTACATTAGAATTAGCTGCTAAGGGAGCACAGTGAACTGTTGATTATAAATCAACTAATGATTTATTAATTATGCTTCAACCAGATCATTATATTCAAAAGTTATTTTTAAAAGACAAAATTTGAAAATTAACTAAAAAATATAAATTACCAGCAACTGGTGATTTAGATGAAGCAATTCAAAACTTAGAAAATCACATTAAATCAATTGAAGAAAATAATGTAAATCAAGTAAGAGAATATATTGATCGTTATCAAGAGATTAAACAAAATTCTTAAAAAATGCCTCAAAAAAGGCATTTTTTAATAGATAAAACTTCTAATCTCTATTGGCAAATCAAAGTATAATTTTGCAATTTAAAGTATAATAAGAATAGTATGGGGGTTTATTTTTATGTTATATACAGCAAGCGACGCCATTGATTTAGTGTATCGAATTATTGGCAAAACTTCTTCTTTATTAGTTGATAGTTCAACACAAGAGGACAAAAAGTCAAAAATAGCTTTTGATATTAAAGAATTTTATCGTTTTGTAATTAAATCAAAAATCAAAACTGAAATTGAGTTAGTTAATGCTTTTGATGCTTTTAATTGAACATTTGTAGAAGCTTCACATGATGTTGAAATTTTAAAAACAATGAAAGACTTTGTAATCGAATTTTTTTTAATTGATGAAGATTACAATTATTTTTTGGATGTAAATCATATTAATGAAGAATTAAATAAAATTTATGATAAATCTTTAGATAATACTTTTATTGAAGATAAATCAACAATTGAGTGACACAAAACTGTTAAAATGATTGAATCAAGATTTTTAACATGAATCCAAAATAAAAACTTAAAACAAAATCTTGAATTAAAAGATCGTTTATTAACAATTTTAGAAGCTATGAATGAAAAAGAAGAAATTAACTATGATCACAAGTATGGTCTATTAATTAATACTTTTGATCGTTTAAAAGAATATGTTGATGATTATGCAGCAGGTAAAATCGAAAAAACAGCTGAAAATGTTGAATTATATGATAAATATTTAGCATCAATGAAAGCTATCAATATTTTGCCAACTGGAGTAAAAATTAAAGACTATTTAAATCATGAACAAATGGTATTACAAGTTAAAAAGTTACCAGATGATGCAAGTTTGTGAGAATTTGATTTTACTTCTGAACTATTAATTCGTATCTTTTTAGCGTCATTAACAAATAGTTTAGTAACTTCTGATACTATGAGTATTTGAAATGCCAAAATTGAAATGCTACGTTCTAATGGGGGATGAGAAATTGATCTTAAAAAAGATTCTGTGAGAAACTTATACATTGCTTTAACTCAAAGCCAAGAAAAAATTAAAGAACTAATTGCTTTTAATGGTAAAAAAGTTAATAATGAAATGATTGATGTGGCTTCAAAATTAATTAAAAAATATACTTCATTAATTGAAAAAGAGTCATTTATGAGTATTGATCACAAAACAGCATTTGAAATGCCAAATTGTTCAATTATAAAGACATATTTAATGTATATTGGAAAATTAATTAAATATCATGAAACTGGAATTAGTGATACATTTATTACTCACCCAGGAGATGCAGTTGGAGACTTTGATATTAACAGAGCAGATTCACTTTTAAACTTTGAAAATGTTAATTCAATTATTAGAGCATTACAAGAATTAGATAGTGAAATTAAAGATTATCCTCAGGAAGTATTTCAAAAAACAATTCAATTCCTTGAAGATATGGGAAATATTATATAATAATAAAAAATCGTTATATTAACGATTTTTTTAAATGAGGTGAAATAAATATGTGTTGTAATTGCAATTATAATTATGTTAAAAACTGTACTTGTTTAATTTATGAAAAGAAATGTATTGATTTTATTTGTTGTTGATGTTGTGTTTTTCAAAGATGAATTTCAACTCAAATTGAAGGTTCTTTATATAAAAATTTAATTGCAGATATTCAAAACGCAATTAATAATAACAAGGAATTAAAGATTTTAAAGAAAGTACTTAAAAATCAATTTAGAGATATTGACAAAATTCAAAAAGATTTTGATAAATATTTAGCAAATGATTACTTAACTTTAATTGATGGAGAACAAGCAATTGAACAAGTTGTTCCCGAAATTGAATTACAATTAGGTCAAAAAATACGTTTACAATTAACAGAATGAGAAGTTTATTTTGAAGTCTGTCGTGTTGTTTTAGAAATGGATAATTCTTATTTTACTAAAATGACTTATTTAAATATGTTTGAAATGACAGAAGTTATTTCAAAAACCTTATATGAATTTGCTCAATTATTTTTAAAAACAATTAGAACTCAAGAAAATGTTAGTTTTATAGAAACTACAAAAGAAAAATTTGTTGATCTTGAAAAAATCGTTGAGGATTTTCAACGTTTATTAACTAATAAAATTGCCAATTTATAGCAATGAAAATGTGATAACAAAAAACTCAATTTTATTATGTTTTTTGTTATAATTAATTTTGTTATCAAAAATATAACTAAGGAGGCAAAATAATGAAATTTAGTGCTAAAAAAATAGCTGAAAAAGGACAAGGTGTTTGAACAGTTACAATTGATGGTCAAGAATGATTAGATGCTGTTAAAAAAGGTAAAAATAAGGTTGCAGCCAACATTGAAATTCCAGGATTTAGAAAAGGTAAAGCTCCAAAAGAAAAAGTGGAACAATATTTAACACCAGTTAAATATTTAAATGCAGCAGTTCAAAGTATCATTGAAAAAGCATTTGAATTTGCAAGAGATCAAAAATCAGATGTTAAACCATTTACTTCACCAACTCCAGTACCAACAAAAGTTTCAGAACAATTATGTGAATTGGATTTTGTTTTTGACATTATGCCAGAAATTGAAATCAGTGAATATAAAGGATTAAAATCAAAAGATTTAGTAAAAGAAGAATTTAAAGCAACAAAAGAAGAAATTGAAAAAGCAATTGATCAATATAGAGAAAGATTTGCTCTTGAAAAAGATAAAGAAGAGCAAATTATTGCAAAAGATGATGTTGTTAAATTTGACTTTGAAGGATTTATTGATGGAGTTGCTTTTAAAGGTGGAAAAGGTTTAGACTTTAGACTAGTAATTGGTTCAGGGAATATGATTCCAGGATTTGAAGATGCAATGATTGGTAAAGGAATGGGAAAATCAACAATTAATGTAACTTTCCCAGAAGATTACACACCTGAATTAAGTGGTAAAAAAGCTGAATTTAAATTAAACGTTAAAGAAATTAAAACAAGAATGTTACCTGCAAAAGATGATGAATTGGCAAAAGACTTAAACTTACCAAACATTAAAACTTATAAAGAATTAGAAACAAGCGTTGAACAACAAATTATTGATCAAAAAACAACTGCCTTAAAAAATACTTTTGTAAATAAAGTAATTGATTTAATTATTGAAAAATCAAAAATTGAATTACCTCAAACAGTAATCAATAAAGAAATTGATTCTTTATTTAAAGAATTTGAAGCACGTGTTGCTAGTCAAAAATTAACTATGAAAGAATATAAAAAACAAACTGGTCTTTCAGATGAAGACATTAGAAAAGAATTATTTGATGATGCAAAAAGAAGAATTTGCAGTCACTTAATTACAGATAAAGTTAGAAATAGTGAAAAATTTGATGTTGATGCAAAAGAAATTGAAGCTAAATATTCAAAACTTGCTGCACAATTTGGTTTAGAAGTTGATTACATTAAGAAATCAATCTTACCTGAAGAACATGTAAAAGAAGAGATTTTAAGAGAAAAATTAATTGACTTCTTATACGAAAATAATGGATAAAATATGAGAATTCTCATATTTTTTTTATTTTTTAGCACTTAACACTTGAAAGTGCTAAAAATTGTGTTAATATAATTTTGTACCAAAACAGGAGGGGTTAACATGAGTACAAACAAAAAATTACCATTACTTGTTACAAGAGGAAGTTACATTTATCCAACTTTCGAACAAGTACTTGAAATAGGAAGAGAAAAAACCACAATAGCTGTTAAACAAGCGGTTGATAACCATGAAGGTTTAATACTTATTGTTTCTCAAAAAAAACCACTTGAAGATGATCCAAAAATTGAAGATTTATTTGATTTTGGGGTTCTTGCAAAAGTAAGTATTAAAAAAGAGTGAAAAGATGGTACATTGACTGTTAATATTAAATCTTTATCAAGAGCAAAAATTAGCTCATTTGAAACAGGAGATTTTTATGTAGCAGAATATATTGAACAAACACAAGTAGACGAAAAAAATTCTGAAAAAGCAGATAAAATTGTTAAATTAATTAAATCAATGATATCAAGTCAAGATGAATTTCCAGCAGAAATGGAAGATATTTTAAAAGACGCATCTAAAAATACAAACTCAAGTTTTATTGTTGATAGTGCAGCACACTTAATGCCGTTTATGCCAATTGATAAAAAACAAGCAATCTTAGAAGAATTGGATCCTCTAAAAAGAATTGAAATTATTAATGACTTTTTAGATGAGAAAAAACAATCAGCAGATATTGAATCATCAATTTCAAAAAAAATTAAATCAAGAGTTGATGAACAACAAAGAGAGTTTTACTTAAGAGAAAAATTAAAAGCTATTAAAGAAGAATTAGGAGATATGGATGGAGAAGGCGATGACGTTAAAAAATACAAAAAACGCCTTGAAACTGAACCATTCCCTGAACACATTAAAAAAAGAATTTTTCAAGAAATTGAAAGATACGAAGGTTTACCAGCAAGTTCAAGTGAAGCCAATATTATTAGAACTTATATTGACTGAATGATGCAAACTCCATGATGAGAAAAATCAGAGGAAAAAACTGATTTAAAATATGCAAAAGATATTTTAGATAAACATCATTATGGATTAGAAAAAGTTAAGGAAAGAATCATTGAATACTTAGCTGTAAAACAAAATACTAACAAAGTTAAAGGACAAATTATTACATTAGTAGGTCCTCCAGGAGTTGGAAAAACTAGTTTAGCAAAATCAATTGCTGAATCAATGGGAAGAAACTTTGTAAAAGTAGCACTTGGTGGAATTAAAGATGAATCTGAAATTCGTGGTCACAGAAAAACATATATTGGAGCTATGCCAGGAAGAATTATTCAAGGAATGAAAAGAGCTGGAGTAAAAAACCCAGTATTCTTACTTGATGAAATTGATAAAATGGCAAGTGATTATCGAGGAGATCCAGCATCAGCAATGCTTGAGGTATTGGATTCAGAACAAAACTCTAAATTCTCAGATCACTACTTAGAAGAAGATTACGACTTAAGTGATGTTGTCTTTATTGCAACAGCCAACTATCCAGATAACATTCCTGAAGCTTTATATGATAGAATGGAAATCATTGAACTTTCAAGTTATACAGAAATCGAAAAACTTAAAATTGCAGAAGATTATTTAGTACCAAAAGTGTTAGAAGATCATGCTGTATCAAGTGATAAATTGATCTTTACAAAAGAAGGATTAAATGAAATTATTAAACACTATACAAGAGAGGCTGGAGTTCGTCAATTAGAAAGATGAATCTCATCAGTTACAAGAAAATTTGTTGTAAAAATGTTGAATAAAGATTTAGAAACTTTAACAGTTACTCCAGAAGTTGTAAATGAACTATTGAAAAAACGTATTTTTGAACATACAGAAAAAGAAAAACAACCTCAAGTTGGAGTAGTTACAGGATTGGCCTATACTCAATTTGGTGGAGATATCTTACCAATTGAAGTAAACCATTTCCCAGGAAAAGGTGGACTTGTATTAACTGGTAAATTGGGAGATGTTATGAAAGAATCTGCAACTATTGCATATGACTTTGTAAAATCAAACTATAAATCATTTAATATTCCAAAAGAAGTATTTGTTGAAAATGATATTCACATTCACGTTCCTGAAGGAGCTGTACCAAAAGATGGACCAAGTGCAGGGGTAACAATTACAACTGCAATTGTATCTGCTTTAACAAATAGACCTGTACCAAAAGACATTGGTATGACAGGAGAAATTACTTTAAGAGGATTAGTATTTCCAATTGGGGGATTAAGAGAAAAATCAATTTCTGCTAATAGAAGTGGATTGAAAAAAATCTTAATTCCATGAAAAAACCAAAAAGATATTGATGATATTCCAGAAGAAGTAAAAGCACAATTACAAATTGTTCCAGTTGAAAAATATGAACAAGTTTATGAAGAAGTATTTGGTGAAAAAGTAAAGGAGTTTAAAACAGAACTTCCAATTGCAACCTCAAGTGAGTCTTCAAAAGCAGCATCAATTTAATAACTAAAATCTTATACAATAATGTGTAAGATTTTTTTATTGTTTTTTTGTTATTATTAAACAAGTAGGTGAAAAGACATGAATGCATCATTGAGCTATATTTTAAGACCAAAAACTGTTAAAGACATTATTGGACAAACTCATTTATTAAATAATAAAAATGGGATTATTTATAAAATGATTGAAAAAAAATTTACAGCTAATTTAATTTTTTATGGTCCTCCAGGAATTGGTAAAACTTCAACAGCTATTTCTTTAGCCAATGATTTAAATATTGCATATGAACAATTTAATGCTTCAAAAGATAAGAAAGAAAAACTACAAGCAATTATTGAAAGAAATAAAGAAGAAAAAGTGATCTTAATTATCGATGAAATTCACAGAATGAATCGCAATATTCAAGATTTTTTACTTGAATATATTGAAAGTAAAGAAATTATAGTTTATATCACCACAACTGAAAACCCTTATTTTGTTATTAATCCCGCAATTAGAAGCCGATGCACAATCTTACAATTGCGAGAAATTAGTGTTGAAGAACTACAAATTGGTTTAAAAAAAATCATTAAAGAAAATGAATTTAAATTAGAGATTAATGATGAAGTATTAAAAGAAATGGCTTTATTAGCAAATGGTGATTTAAGAGTTGCTCTAAATGCTTTAGAATTACTGCTAAATTTGTATTCAGATCAAGAGATTACTTCTGAAATTTTGTTAAGTATTTTTGATAAAGCTTATGCAAAAGGTAGTGCTGAAGGTGATGAATATCATGATTTGAAAAGTGCATTACAAAAATCAATTAGGGGAAGTGATGTTAATGCTGCACTACACTATTGAGCGAGATTAATGGAAATTGGTGATTTTGAAGTTCTAATGCGTCGAATGATTATTATGGCATATGAAGATGTTGGTTTGGCAAATCCAGCAATTGGTCCAAGAGTTTATAATGCATGTCAAATATTTCGCCAAGTGGGAATGCCTGAAGGGCGCATAATCTTGGGATTAGCTATTATTGAAATGGCATTAAGCGAAAAATCAAATTCTTCTTATTTGGCAATTGAACAAGCATTAGGGGAAGTGAGAGCTGGGGGAATGTATCCAATTCCAGCTCACTTAAGAGATACACATTATAAAAGTGCAAGTAAATTAGGAGCAGGAATTGGTTATAAATATGCTCATGATTATGAAAACGATTGAGTTGATCAACAATATTTACCAGATAAAATTAAAAATAAAGTTTATTTTAATTTCAAACCTCATTCAGCTTATGAGAAAAAATTAAAAGAAATTTATGATAAATTTACTAAGAAAAAATAATAAAATTAAAAATAGAGGTGTTTAAATATGAGAACAAGTTTACAAATTAGAGAAGATCTTGCAAGTACTGGTTATATTTGAATGCCAAATTACAAAGATATCTTAACTAAAGTTTGAGCTAACATGGAAACTTATTTTGATGATGATGAAACTGTTATGTCTGCATTATGGGCAAGTTTTAAACGTTATGAAGATGAAATGGTGGGGATAGTTTTTATTACAAGTAAAAGAACTTTTACTTTAGAAGTTGCAGATAATAATTTGAATGCACAAATTAGATATTTGCCTTTTGATTCATATAGTTTACAAAAAATTCAATTACAATTATCAAAGAGTGGTAATGGTTTGAATTATGTTTCTTTATTAAATGATAGTTTTGGAAATGGAATAACATTTGCAACTCCAAATAAAGATGTTGCAGTTCATTTTGTTGAAACTCTAAGAGGTAAAACTTCAGGACAAATCGAAGTTTTACCTGAATCTGATGATCCATTATTGGCAGAAAATGAAAAAGAACAAGTAATTGATGAAGATTTAAATAAGGCAAAAGAAGTTGTTCCTCATAAGTTTGAAAAAAAACATGAAGAAATTAAGCCAATGAAAGAACATGACGGGTGAAGAAAAGCACCTCCAGATAATCGCCAAAAAGATGTTGAAATTAAAATTGTTCCAGCAAAAGAAGAGAAAAAAAAGAAAGTTAAATCAGCAACTTATGCTGCTAAATGACAATCAAAATCGTGGTTATTGTGATTTTTATTGCCAATTTCAATTGTTGCTATATTAGTATGTTTGTTATTATTTTTATAAAGAAAAAAAACAGTCTTAAGACTGTTTTTTAATACTATTTAAATTTCAAAATTTTTTGTCTTGAGTTTCTACTAATTTTACTAAGTAAGTATATTTTTTGTCAGTAAATGGATCTTTATAAATAATTTTATAATCAATAGTTCCAAGATTATCTGTTGATGTAATATTGTCATAATTACTAATTTTATAAGTAAAGTTATTGCGATTAATGTAAGGCATTAATTTTGTTGCAATGAATTCATTTTTTGAATCAGAAACATTTTTCAAACCATCATTAATACTATATATAATATTTGAGACACCTGTATCATCAAAAGCATTTTCTAAGATTTTAAATAAACTGCCTTCCATAAAACTTGTAGTGCTTGCATCATAACCAAGCAAATACATTGCTCCTTTTGTACCATAAAGAATTTTATCTTCATCTTTAGTTTTAATGCCCAGTGATTTATTATTTGATAATTTAATTATTGCATTAATAAAATTTGTTTGAATTTCATTATTTTTATTGTATAAAGTTATCTCTTCTTTAAAATTAAGATTATTTAGAGATTTTAAACCTACAGATAATTGATTATTTCAATAATCTTTTGGATCAAATTGCTCTAATGCTTTGTAATAATCTTCAAGAATTTTACTTATAGTTTTGTTATCAATTAATGTTATAGAAAGTATATTACTTAAATTCAATAGTTGATCTTTAATTTTAATGCCAGTTAAATCTGTTAATAAATGGCTATCTTTATTTCAAATTCCATTAAATGGTTTTTTTAGTTCATCTGGATTTGTTAGGTTTAAATTAATATTTATACCTAATGAATTAACAAATTCAATAAGTGATGGAATTCCAGTCAAAGGTTTATTTAGAATAAGTGTTTCAATTACCATTGTAAGTAGGCTTGAAACATTACCGCTAAATGGTTTAGCCAGTTCAGGCACATCAGGAATTAGATCTAAAATAATATTTCCTAGTGAAGTAATTAATGCTCCTAAAAAACTATCAATTCCAGCAGCATTAGTTTGAGTTATTAATCATGGTAATCACCCAAGTAATGGTTTCTTTTCTGGAAATGCTTTAAAACCTGATTTATTTGAAAATAATGATAGGATTAATATTTTTTGTAAATTATAACCATTTTCTTCATCTGGATTTAATGCTAATTGAAGGTTTTTAATCATTTTTTTATATTCAAAATCCGATTCAAATTTTTGATTATTAAAATCTTTAATATAATCAATATTATTTTTTGTATCATCAAATAAATGATCGCTATCTTTTGGCGTGATAGCAGTAAAATCTAAAACTCCTATTTTTATCATTAATGAACCAATGATATAAAAAATATCTGGAATTGCGTTTATTAATGCTGAAAAATTAATGTTATCTGGTTGTGTTATCAATTTTTTTAAGGCATTAGTTAGATTTTTATTAATAAAATTCTTATCAACTGAATCTCAATTAGATTTTTTATTTTCCTGTGGTTCTCCAGACAAATCAATTAATAAATTTGTAAATCTAATAATTGAAGAATGCTCAATTTTGGCAAATGTTAGTTCTCCTTCACCTGCATAGTCTCTAAACATTGCATTATTAATGTATGTTTCTAAAACTTTGGGGAAACTTGAACTAAGTAATTTATTTAAAAAACCTGAACTTATTAATTTATTTGTAAAATCTTTAATGTATTTTGTGTTAATTTTATTAAATTTAATATAATTTACATCAAAGAAAACTGAAACTAATAGTTCTCCTAATTGTGAATCACCTAAAACATTTAAAATAACTTGAATAATATCAATAATTTCATCAGAAATGTTGATATCGATATTAACGTCAATATCTTCACTAATTGAACCCGTTAATAAGGGTAATACAGTTTCTAAAGTCCCAGCTAAACTTGGTTTAACTCCCCCAATTGATTTCAATGCTGCCAATACAATTGATAAAGTTGACAACGTTGAATCATATTGAGTATTTGGATCTAAACTTTTTGATAAATCCAAATTACTATTTTCATTTAAACTTGTAAATAAATTTCGATCATAAGTTTGATTAAAGAAAGTGCTTCTTAAATCGCCCACTTTTGTTTGAGGTTGACCTTGATAGTCTTCCAACATATCTACCATTCTTGAACCATCGATTATTTGACTTAAATAATCAACGTTAATACCACTTGCATCATTAATAATTCCCGCTCTTAATGCTACATTTGAAACGTCAACAATACTTTTGACTTTATTTTTGATGTATTCTTTTTCATAGTTAACTAAACTACATGAAGTTACAGAAACACCAGAAATACTTATAGTCATTGCTGACAATATACCTAATAATTTCTTCATTTTTTTTATTCCCTTTTCTAACACTTATATTTTATAACACTCTTGACAAAAAAAAAAAAAAAAGTAAACTTAAATATGTCAAAGGGAATAAAAAAATGAGAAAGTTTAGTGTATTTTTATATTTAAAACAAGGAATTCGAGGTATTCTAAAATTTAGAATACAATTTTTTGTTATCATAATTTTAAGTTTTTTATCAACTTTTATATTGTCAATTTCATTATCATCAAGTAAAAGACTGTCTCAAAATTATAATAATGTTATGCAAAAAATGGAACCATTTGATTACATAACTACACGTGAGGCGGGGATTAGAAATAATAATGATTCAAATTATGTACCGTTAAACGATTTTATTAATTTTCAATTTTTATCTTCATATGATTCAACAATTGATAAATTTAGTCCAGAAAATCAATCAATTCAATATAATTTTAATTTAATTGAATGACCTTCAAAAGTAGAAAAAGATATGGATGAAACATTGCAAAAGGGTTATGAGGGGTATCAATCAACTTTTATATCAAAGGCTTTTGAAAATTCTGAAGTGCAACAAGCCTTTTTTGATTTTTTAAATAATTCAAAAGAAAACAATAATGAAAAAGGTTATTTAGATATGTTATTTGAATATACATATGATCCAACAACAGGTTCAATAACATATAAAAATCCAGAATATTTAACAAAAATAGGATTAAATTTAGGAGATACATATGCGTGTCTAGTTGATAATTGTAAAAATACTACATATAACAATTTTTTAATAACATTTATTACAAAGATGAAAGATAATTTAATAGCTGATTTAAAAAATGTTGAAGAATCAAGTTCACAATACTTAAAAAATAGTTTAGTTTATAAATTATGACAAAATGGAACTATCACTGAACAAGATTTAAATGTTGAACCTAAAAATAAAGAGAGTTTATCAATTTACTCATATTACATGTATTTTTCTTTTATATCATTAGTAGCTCAAATTATAGATTCAACTACTAATTATATATATTATTATCTTGATCAAGCGGTTTATTCAAATGAATGAAATGATAATGACCCAACTGAAGCAAAGGTTCAAGAGTATTTTAATAATAATATTAGTAAAGAAGCTGGTTTTGAATGATTTGACGGATCAGAAAACAATTCACAAACTATTGCAAATACTCTCTATGCATTTATAACTGGAGCAAATTTTAAGGGAAAGACTTCAAAAGAAGAAATGATTATTGATAATGAAAAAAAACAATTACCATGAATTCAAAAAGTTGATTTAAATTATTCAAATTATGAACAAAATATGTTTAATCAATCTTTAGAATCAATTTATAAAAATGGTCTTCGAGGTTCACTTGTCCAAATTATTGGTCAAGTAACTGCAGAAGGAAAAATTAGTGGTGGTTTGGGAAGTACAAGTCAGGTTTATAAATTAAAAATTCAAAATGGTTTTGAATCCACTAATGAAACTTTAGCAGGTTATCGTTCATTTAACAGTTTTGATGATAGATTTGATATTAATTATGATTCAGTAATGAATATTAAAATGTATTATTTTAGACATCAGTTAATTGGCCAAGCATTAGATATTAATGTTGAAAATAGAGCAGAAATAATTCTTTCAGATAGTGTTGCTGAAATGAAGTATCGTTTAGTAATTTTAGACAATTATACTTGACCAAGTAGGGTTACATTGTTGGGAGGAAGAATGCCTACAGCTGCAAATGAAATTTTGATAAATCCTCAATATGCCCATAAAAATAAGATTAAATTAGGTCAAAGTGTTCAACTTGGTGGAGGTACATTTGTAATTTCGGGATATGCAACAGATCCATTGGCTTATTATCCTGTTGCAAGTTCAACTGATGTTTTTCCAAATACTAAAAAAACTGCAATTGTTTATGGAAATAGTGCAACTCTTCAAAGTATAATTTCATCTGATTTTCATAAATTTGCTTCAAAAATGTTATTTACAATTGTCACAATGCCAAATAATAAACAAGAGGCTGCTCAAAAAATGGCATATTATTATTCAACATTAGCTTTTAGTGAAAAATACTTGATGTCTTCTTATGAGACAATTAATGCAATAAATAATAATGAAACTGTTACCTATCAAAATTGACCAAGTGGAGAAGAATACTCATCATTTAATGACTCAATATATTCTCAAAATTGAAAATTGGCACCAGCAATGACTAAGTATTTTAAAATTACTTCGTATTGTTTGAGTATATTAATATCTCTAATTGCTTTATCTGCAATTGTGATTGCAATTAAAAAAACTATTGATTTAAATTCTGGAGAAATTGGAATTTTAAAAGCAATGGGTGTAAGTGCTTCAAAAATTTCAATTTCATATATTTCTTATAGTTTTATTACAATGTTAGTTGTTGTACCTTTAGCATGATTAATTGCTTCATTTGGCCAAGAATTATTGGTTAATTTATTTTTAAATTATAGTGGTGGTTTATATAAGCAAGTAATTTTTAATTGATGATCTTTATTGATTTCTGCTGTATTGTTTGGTTTATTTTCAATGATAGTTTCATATTTTGTAGCTTATTTTTTAACTTCAAAAAATGTTCTTGAGGTACTTTCAAAAGTTGAAAAACACAAAGATCACAAAATAATAAATGGTTTCAAACAAAAATTAACTAAAAATATGAAATTTTCTTCAAAACTTTCAACTGAATTGGCGTTTTCTGGTTTTTCAAAAACATTATTAACAGGAACAACAATTTTATTAGCTTCATTTTTGGCTTCAGGATTTTTAGCAGTTCCAGGAGTGGTCTCTCAAACATTATCAAGTTACTATAAAAATATTAAATACAATAATGAAGTTGAAAATATTGATTTAGTAGGTAATGCACCACTTGCAAAAACTAGTTTAAGTCCTTGACAAGGAGTTGAGCAATATGAAGACACCTATATTCCATCAAATAATATTTTTGGAACTGGAATTAAAGATATTTCAAAAAATGTTTCAAGTTCAACATCAATTGGTGACAATTCAGTATTGCCAAAAATATTGATGAATCAAACTGGAAATAATATTGATTATCAATGACTATATGATATTTTTTTAAATGAGAAAACAAATTTAAATGCAGAAAATAATACCATTTCTGTTTTAGCAAGTATATTTGGGACTAATTTTATTCAATTAGTAGGAAAAGAATTTTCATTAATTGAAGCACAACAATTATTAGAATATATTATTCACTCAAATAAATTTGGTGATGATAATAATAAAAGAATTCAAGAAGTTAATAATGTTTCAGATTTATTAACAAATGGATTACCCGAAATTTTAAGTATGGTTATGCCTGGTGCTGGATCAAATCAGGGTGGTAATTGAAAAGAACAGATTTCAGATATAATTTTAGGTCAAGCGCCAGCTTATGTTAAAAATTATTTAAGTATTTCAGAAAATAGAATGAACCAATATAAATTTGGCTATTCATTTAATACCTATATTCCAAATGTAGATACAATGTATACATCACTTATTGGAAAAACTCGTGATTCTTCAAACATGCAATTAATTGGATTATTGGAATCTCAAAATGCTTTTGTATTACCAGAGAAACAACAACAATTATTTATTGATGATCAAAATTTAGAGTTATTAAAAGATATTATTTATGGAAGGATAGCAAGTTCTGAAATTAAAGATGTTATTATTAATGATTTTAAAATGTATGATAGTCAAACAAAAACATTAACTATTCCAACAATCACAAATGGAGAATTTGACAGAGTACATTCATTTCAAAATAATATAATTGAAGATTTGAATTTTACAGCAACAAGAATGCAACTTTCAGAAGCAAATGTTGATATTCCAAATAGTGCTTGAAAATATGATGATCGCGATTGACAGAAAATAAGTAATAATAGCAGTGAAAATCAAGGATGACTTAATCCAGAAGATTTACAATCTTCAAAATTTACTTATCAAGCGATCTTTAAAAACGACAATAGTGATAAAGCAGATAAAGGCTATGTTGATGGTTTAGATAGATATAAAAACTTTGATTCAATTAGAGATGATTCATTTGCTTTCTTTGATTTTGAACAAGACAAAATAACAGGCGAATTAACACCAGTTATTCGCCCTTACTATCAATATGATAATGTTGTATTATTTGTACCAACAAGATATACAACAAATATTAAAGAAATTGCTGGTTTTGGAAATAAAAATCAAATAGCTTGAATGGGATCTGGTAAAGCACATGATTTAGGTATTCCAGAAGATACTGTTAAAGATTGACAAAAAAAATTAGGAGATGATTCTCTTGAAGACTTTACATGAATTCGTCCTTATTCATATTATTTTGACGCAAGTGGCAAATATTCTAAACCCGATATTAATCTTAGTGGAGCTGAAATGGATGAAATGATTAATGCAAAATTTAATTTTTTAGGTTATTCATTTCATTCATCAAGTAATCCATTTATGTTAAACGAAGAAACATTAAATTGAAAAACTATGTCAGAGGGTAATATTGCAAAAATCAATTTGCAAAAAATTGATAAAATTGATGTTTATGGAAGTGAACGCGCAATTATTGATCAAAATATTGCCAACCTTGTAAAAGGATATTCAACTGCAAAATATATACCATTTAACTTTACTTATGAAAACTTAGAAACTGAAAATACAGTCAATATTAAAGACACAAAGATAAATACATATTCCTATTATAAACCTCAAGATTTAATTGCAGAAGATAAAAAAGATGAGTGAATTTATGGTTTAAATCCAGAACAAAGGT
This sequence comes from Spiroplasma culicicola AES-1, assembly GCF_000565175.1. NCBI lineage: Bacteria > Bacillati > Mycoplasmatota > Mollicutes > Entomoplasmatales > Spiroplasmataceae > Spiroplasma > Spiroplasma culicicola. The sequence goes on from NZ_CP006681.1 coordinate 432,868, forward strand.
CACATATTCCAAGTGTTTGATATAATGGTGTATTTTCAAATGCACAAGAACCATACTTTGTGACAACTCAAGCGTCATTTGCAAGATCGCCAAAAATTGGAGAAGACACAATGGCTTCGGAAAATGCTAATTTCTATGCTCTAATTGAAATTAAAAATATGAAGTTTATGAGTGAACAACAAAACTTAATTAATGAATTAACAAAATTAATTTTAACAATTGGAATATTCTTTATATGTTTTATTATCTTTGTTTCATCATTATCGATTGTGTTAATTTCAGATATTTATGTACAACAATATAAAAAATTCATGATTACTATGAAGTCACTTGGGTATTCAAATTGAAAAATTATTAAATATAGTTTTGGTTTTGTTTCTGTATTTAGTTTAATCGCATTTATTCTAGGAACAATTTTAAGTCAATTTGCAATTTTAGCAATTGCTTCATATATTAATACAAACTTTATGTCGATTCCATTTGGAATTACTTGATGATTACCACTGATTTCATCAATTTTAATAGTTAGTTCATATGTATGCTCAATTGTAATTACTACATCAAAAATTAGAAAAGAATCGCCAAGTACATTAGTGGCTTAAAATATAACAAAACAACTAAACCATTTTAGTTGTTTTTATTTTTAAAAATAGTTAAAATAATAGTAATAAGTCTAGGTTTTAAGGGCTATTTTTAGTGGTAAAAACCCTATTTTTTGTGATATAATATGTTTGTATTTAAGGGGAGAATTTATATGAGCGAAAAAGTATACCAGTTGAATTCAGAACAAATTGGGGCAGTTAGTTTTGATGAACCATGATTTTTATGTCATGTTGAGATTGAAGAAAGTGACCAACCATTTCAAATATTTTTTCCTAGTCTTGAATTAGGAATTAAAAAATTTGCACCATTCTTTGAAGAAAACGTTATTAGTAAATGACAAGCTTTAGGTCCAGAAGGAGAAGCAAAAATTCAAAGATTGAGAGATTATTTATTAACAACTTGATGAAACCCAGGAGTTGAAACAATGCGTGAAGCAATGTTTCAACAATATGCTTATCCAGAATTTAGAGATAAATCTGGAACTGAATTAATTAATGACGGATTTGACTTTATGGCTGTAACAATTGGTCACATTACACTTCGTCATAATAAAATGCACTTCTACTTTGAAGGATTACATATTTCAGCTAGAGTTGTTGATAAATTCTTAGCAGTTAACTTCTGAGATAAAGTTAAAACTGAAGCTTTATCATTATTAGGAACAACTGTTTTAAAATAATAATCATAAAAAAATCAACCAATTGGTTGATTTTTATTTTGTAATTTTGACAATATCTTTTGGTTTAATATTTAAATATTTAATAGAATTAGATGCCAATACATAAACTACAGTACTATTAGCGATGTATTCAGTCATTTTATTGGGTTTAAAACTTGTAAATAATTCAACCACTTGATGGCGACGATCACAAAAAACTAAATCTACATTTTGGCGAAAACCAATTGAATTAAAACCTTTAGCATTAATAAAGCGAAAACCAATATCATGATTTAAGTTTTCTTTAAATGCTAAAGAACCAAATTTGGCATTAATTGTTTTGATATTTCGAATATTGACATTAACAATGCTATCATTAATGATCAAATTATAAATTTGGTTATCATCTTTTTTAGTCTTAGTTTTTGATGACTTTACAAATTTAAATGTCTCTTTTGTTAATTTAATTAAACCCATATTTTTTCACCTATGTAAATTATAAACTTTTTTTCTATATAATTAATAAAAGAAAGAGGTAAAAAATATGGCAAAAGTAGCGATTTTTCTAGCAACAGGTTTTGAAGAAACAGAAATGATTTCAACTGTTGATGTCTTAAGAAGAGCTGAATCTTTATTTAAAGGCTCATTTGAACAAGTAGATATGGTATCAATTACAGATAAAACAGAAGTGACAGGAAGTCACAATATTACAATTAAAGCTGACAAAACTATGCAAACAATTAATTTTGATGAATATGATTGTTTAGTATTACCTGGAGGCCAACCTGGAGTTGATAACTTGATGCAATGTGAAGTATTAATGAATGCAATTGAAAAACATGCACAAGCAAATAAAACTTTAGCAGCAATATGTGCTGCACCTCAAATTTTGGGAAAACTTGGTTTATTAGATAAAGTTGAAGTGACATTCTATCCTGGATGTGATTCATATTTAGATAATGCAGTTAAAAAACCACAAATGAGTGCAATTGCTGATGGAAACATTATTACTGGAAGTTCAATTGGGGGCGCTTTACAATTTGCTTTACAAATTGTTGACCATTTTACTTCAACAGAACAAATGTTAGCATTACACGAAACTTTAGTTTTCAATTATTAAAAAATTACCATTTTAAATGGTAATTTTTTTATCCTTTTTTAATTTATAATAAAAATATGAAAGCTTTAATTGTAGTAGATTATCAATATGATTTTGCAGATCCAAATGGTAGTCTATATTGACCTGAAGGTGAAACATTAAAGGAAGGAATTGAACAAAAAATTAAGTTTTATAAAGACAATAATTGATTGGTTGTCTTTACAATGGATTGACATCCAGAAAATCATTGTTCTTTTGAAATTTGACCCCCACATTGTATTCAAAATACAAAGGGTGCTGAAATTTTAGTTGATACATCAGTAGCAGACTTTATTGTTAAAAAAGCTGTCAATATTGATGAAGATAGTTATTCAGGATTTAATTTCCAAGTAAAAGGAGTTGCTCCTTTAGAAGAGTGACTTAAAGAACAAAAAGTTGAAGAAGTTGAAATTTGTGGACTGGTAAAACAATATTGTGTTGATGCCACTTATCAAGATGCTTTAAAACATGGTTTTAAAGCAAGCATTATTGAAGAATTAGTAAAATAGAAGATTTGACTTTTATGGACTTGTAAAAGCATTCAATAACTTAAATGGTAATTGAGATAAAGATATTTATTAAATTTATAATTCAAAAAGATAGTAATTTTGTAAAATAGGTTTATAATAAAAATGTCAAGTTTCGAAAATGAAAAGAAGGCGTAAGTCTTCTTTTCTATTTGTAAACTCAAGAATAAAGATTTTATTCAAAACAAAATTAAATAGGAGGAATTTGCTATCATGATTGATGGTGCTAAATTATTAGATGCAATTTATGACATTGCAGAAGAGAAAAAAATTGAAAAAGAAATAGTTTTTGAAGGAATTAGAGAAGGTTTTCAAAAAGCATATGAAAAATTCTTTGACCCTGAAGCTATTGTTAAAGTTGATATTGATGAACAAACAGGTCAAATTAAAGTATTTAAAGAATTAACTGTTGTTCAAAAAATTGAAGATGAATGACTAGAAATTGGTTTAAATGATGCTAAAGCAGCTTATGGAGAAGACGTTACAATTGGAGATACTGTTTATGAACCAGTTCCATTTGACGTTGATTTTAGTAAATTAGCTGTTATGCAAGTTGGGCAAATCATTAAACAAAAAATTCGTGAAGGTGAAAAAAATAAATTATATGAAGAATTTTTATCAAAAAATCACGAAATTGTTGGGGGAACTGTAAAAGATATTACAGAAACTAACTACTTAATTGATGTTGATGGTTCAATAATTCCAATTTGAAATAAAAAAATGATTCCAGGAGAAGATTTTGATGAAGGAGATCGTATTTGTTTCTATGTTGAAGAAGTTTCAAAAGACAACAAACACTCACAAATTCAAGCTTCAAGAATTCACCCAGAATTCTTAGCAAGATTAATGGAAACTCAAGTTCCCGAAATTGCAGAAGGAATTATTGAAGTTAAATCAGTTTCAAGAGATCCAGGAAAACGTTCAAAAATTGCTGTTTATTCACATGAAGAAGGAATTGATCCAATTGGAAGTTGTGTTGGTGCAGCTGGTTCAAGAATCAAAGAAGTATCAAAAGAATTAAATGGTGAAAAAGTTGATATTGTTTTATGAGATGAAGATAGAAAAACATTTGTAATGAATTCTTTAGCTCCTGTAAAAGTTATTAGTATTGATTTAGATGAAGAAGCAAATGAATGTTTTGTTGTTGTTCCAAATGAACAATTGTCATTGGCAATTGGTAAAAAAGGAATGGCTGCAAGATTAGTTGCTAACCTTGTAAACATGAAAATCAATATCTTGTCACTTGAAAATGCACAAGCTAAAGAAATGGAAATCTTGTGAAATGGAAACATTACTCAAGAAGAATTATCAAATCCTGATTTCTTAAACAATGTTAACAAAAGACGTGAAAAAACAAGAAATAATTCAAAACCGTTAAATAACTTTAACAATGACAACTATTCAAATGAATCTTCATACCAAGAAATTGATTCAAATATTTTTGTTGAAGATAATTCAATTGATGAAATAGAATCATATTCTGCTGCATTTGAAAATTTAGCAGTTGAAAATGAAGATGAAACTATTGATATGGATGAATATGATTCATATTACAAAGACTAGTAAGGAAGTGATTTAAATGGAAGATAAACATGTTGTTCTTAGAAAAGATGTATCATCAAATAAGATGTATCCAAAATTAGAATTAATTCGTATTGTTAAAAATAAAGAGGGACAGATTTTTATTGACCAAACTAGAAAAGCAAATGGGCGAGGAGTTTATTTACGCCCAACGCTTGAATCACTTGCAAAAATTAAAAAAACTAAAGCTCTTGAACGAGGTTTAAAAACTAAAGTAGATGAAAGTATTTTTGCTCAAATAGAAGATGAAATCAAAAATAACTGAGATTAATGCAAGATTTATTAAATGTATTAGGACTTGCTTCATCTGCAAACAAACTTATTTCAGGAGAAACCTTATTTAAAAAGATTATTAAGAATAAAATTAAATTGGTATTAACAGTCAAAGATATGGGTGCTAGCCAATTGAAAAAAATCAATGATAAATGTGCTTTTTATCAAGTTCCAATTTACAATGGTTTAATTGATACTATTCAATTAAACCAAGCAATTGGAAAAAACAATGTCAAAGCGATTGGCATTGAAGATATTAACTTTGTAAAGTTAATATTAAAAAATATAAGCAAAGGAGATGTAAATTATGGCCAAACAAACTAATGCAAAACCAAATAATAATGCAAAGCAACAAGCCAAAAACAAATCCAAAGCTCACACTGCTAACCTTAAAAGTAAACTTAAAGAAACAAAACAAACTGGTTTAATTGATGGAGTATTTGTCTATACAGAACCATTATCAATTGCAGAATTTGCTGCAAAAATTAATAAGGGACCAGCTGAAATTGTAAAGTGATTCTTTACAAATGGAAGTATGGTTACTCAAAATCAGTTGTTAACAGAAGAGCAAATGGGAGAGTTATGTCTAGAATTTGGATATGACTTTAAAAAAGAGACTGCTGTTACCAAGGAAAATATTTTTGAAACATTTGATGAAAATGATGATCCAAAAGATTTAAAATTAAAACCTCCAGTTGTCACTATCATGGGACACGTTGACCATGGAAAAACTACTTTATTAGATTCAATTAGAAATGCAAATGTAACTGATGGAGAATTTGGGGGAATCACTCAACATATTGGAGCCTACCAAGTAAATCTAAAAGACAATAAAATTACTTTTATTGATACTCCAGGTCACGAAGCTTTTACAGAAATGAGAGCTCGTGGTAGTGAAGTAACTGACATTGTAATTTTAGTAGTTGCCGCAGATGATGGAGTTATGCCCCAAACTGAAGAGGCAATCGATCACGCCAAAGCTGCAAATGTACCAATTGTAGTTTTTGTCAATAAAATTGACAAACCTGATGCAGATCCAAGTAAAGTTAAAATGGAATTAATGAACTATGGAATTGTTGCAGAAGAATATGGAGGCGATGTGCCTTTTATTGAAGGAAGTGCCAAGAATAAAGTTGGACTAGATACTTTACTTGAAACATTGCTATTTATAGCAGAAGTAAAAGATTTAAAAGCAAATCCAAATAAATTTGCTCGTGGAACAATTTTAGAAGCTCACCTTGATAAGGCTCGTGGACCAATTGCAACAGTTTTAGTGCAAACTGGAACATTAAATATGAGAGATATTTTTGTTGCAGGTGCAACTTTTGGAGCAATCAAAGATATTGAAAATGAAAATAAAGCAAAATTAAAAACTGTTCTTCCAGGACAACCAGCTCTAGTTGTAGGTTTAAACGAAGTACCAAGAGCTGGAGACAAATTTATGGTTGTAACTGAAGAAAAGATGGCAAGAGAAATTGCTGAAGCACAAGGGGTTAAACAAGCGCAAGAAGCTCGTCAAAAAAACCAAAGTTTTACATTAGATTCAATTAAAAATCAAATTGAAGCTGGTGAATTAAAATCAATTAACATTATTTTAAAAGCAGATACTCAAGGAACAGTTGAGGCTGTAAGAAATTCAATGCTAAAAATTAGTATTGAAGGGGTTAAAATCAATGTTATTCGTGCAACAGTTGGTGCCATTTCAGTAAGTGATGTAACTTTAGCACTTGCTTCAAATGCTTTAATTTATGGATTTAATGTTAGACCAAATGCTCAAGTTAGACAAAAAGCAGAAGAAGATGGTGTTGATATTCGTTTACACAACATTATCTACAAATTAATTGAAGAAATTGCAGAAGCTGCAACTGGAATGTTAGACCCAGTTTATGAAGAAAAATCTTTAGGTGAAGCTGAAGTGAGACAGTTATTTAAACACTCACAAGTTGGAACAATTGCTGGATGTAGAGTCGTGGCAGGAAGCATTCCAAGAGGATCAAAAGTACATATTTTAAGAAACGGAATTGTAATTTATACAGGAGAAATGTCTTCTTTAAAGAACAAGAAGGATGATATTAAAGAGGCTCGTGAAGGTCAAGAATGTGGAATTACAATTAAGAACTTTAACGATTTAAAAGAAAATGATATAATAGAGGCATACAAAGTAGAAGAGGTGAAATAATATGGCAAACGACATTAAATTAGAAAGAGCTCAATCTACAATTTTAAGAGAATTGAACCTAATTTTACAAAGAGAATTTCCAGATAGTGAATTTGTAAATTCAATTTCAGTACATGAAGTTAGGTTAACAAACGATATGAGTCAAGCAAAAGTTTACTATTCTTCAATGGATAGTGAAGCAAATCTTGGTGATATCGAAGAAGAACTTAAAGAATATGCAAAAGAAATTAGAATGTTATTAGCAAGTAGAGTGGAAATGAGAAGTGTTCCTGAATTAAAATTCGAATATGATAAATCACTTGAAAATGCCAATAAAATTGAAGAAATCTTAAAAGAAATTAAATAAATAAAAAATCTTGTAAGTTAGTTTTTAAATTAATTTACAAGATTTTTTTTCTTTTTTTGTTAGAATTAAACAATAGTTTATTAAACTGTAAGAAAGGAATAACAATGAAAAAAATAACATTACAAATAGTCTTTATTTCAATAATTACTTTTTTATATTATTTTTATAATGCATGAATTAATAGTTTGGATGGCAATGAAAGTTTAGCATTTCAAATTTTTGATCCATTTAAATTAATAATTTTGGGAACATTATTTACAATTGTTTATGGAACAATTAAATCAATGTTCTTTAAAAAAATTATTAATATAAATTCGTATAAAAAAGATTTAAGAAATAATCTTTTATTTGAGTTTGAAATTACACTAAATTATTTAGAAAAATTACAAAAATCATTAAAAGATCAAAATATAAATGATTTAAAAGCTCTTTTAAAAGAATTTAAAACAATTAAATATTGTCCAGTTTATTTAAATAGTTTAATTGATGAGCTTTCTTCAAATATTTTAATGGAAAAAGACTTTTCATATTTATTAGGAACAACTCAATTAATTACAAAATATATTCAAGATAATTTTGAATTAGAAAAGCAAAGAATCATTAGTACCAAACAAAAAGTTTTATTTGAAAATAAAATGACAGATAATTATTATTCATTATCAAGTTGACAATCAATTGGCTATTTTCTATCAATTGATGAACAAAAAGATATTAATAATAAATGAAAAATCTCAAGTCTTTATATCTTAAGATTTTCAAGTTCACTATTTTTAGCTTTCAGTATTTCATTTGCAGTCTTTGCAATTATTGGTTTAATGAGTCTGCTTGGAGTACAAATTGTTATTGGAAAAATGTTTTTTATAGCATTTACTTTATCTGTTTATTTGATGAGTATCATTTTATTTGTAGTAAACATTTTAGCAAATGCCAAAAAGAATGATTTAGTAATATTTTGAAAACATATGAGCGTATTTTTTGTTTTTATTACACTAATCTTTTTAAATATCATTTTAAACTTAGTATTTTTCCCAGAAATTAGTAACGATCAAAGCGTTTGATATAAACAACAACTTGTTCAATTATTATTTTCAATTTTATATATTATTCTTTCATCAATGTTACTTTTATATATATTTGATGGTTTTATTCAAATTGTTAAAACCAAAAAATTTAATTGATTAATTTTGATAGAAGCATTTATATTACCATTAATTATTTTTACAACATCTTTAGTTTTAAATATCTTGTGAATTAAAAATGGTGAAGATGATAAATTGTATATTGTCAATTTCTGTTTATTATTTATCTTTTGATCTTCAACAGTTTTATTGTCAAAATTTACTAGAAAATAAAATAATCAGTGTTTAAATATAAAACAACTTTATATATTAAAAAATCTCTTTAAATTAAAGAGATTTTTTAAATATTTAACATGTTTTATATAAAAATTTATTCCTGACACTTTTTATTAAATTTTAAAGCTAAAGTATTTTTATTTGTTTTCATTTATAAATTTTTGAACAGAATTTATAAATTCTTCTCAATTTTTTAAATATTCTTCTAATTGCATTAACCCAATTTTAGTAATTTTATAGTATTTTCTAACAGGACCATTATTTGATTCAGCCAAATAATATGAAACAAATCCTTTATCTACTAATTTCTTAAAAATAGCATAAGCTGTTGATTCATTAATTGAAATAAATTTATTTAAAATTTTATTTAGCTCATATGCATAATAATCTTGTTTTCTTAAAAGGTCTAAGATAATCATATCTAAGACACCTTTTTTTAATTGTGTATCCAAATTTAAATTTTAACTTCATTTGGGTTATAAATTACTGTAAAAATTTGACTTGAAATGTTGAAAATTTCTATATTTAATGGAACATCCACATTTAATCTATATGTTTTTTCATATGATAATGTAAGAGTATAATTAACAGTAATTGTTTTTTTGAAATTATGTTCTCTCTTAATTTGAATTTTTTCATGAAGTTCTTTATTTTCAACAAATTCAACTTTATATCAACTATTAATTCTTAATTCTCAATAATCCAATTCAATGTTTTCTTCATAATTCAATGTAGTAATATCTTGATTAATCATATTTTTTGAGATTGATGCTCCACCAATAGTTTTATCACCAGCAAAACATCCAATTAGACCACCAATAGTAAATAGTGAAAATATTGATAACATTACAATTGTTAATATATTTTTTAATTTAACATTTTTATTTTCTTTCTTAACATTCTTATATTCTCTTCCAGCTATTAATTCAATTGAAATTTGAAAAAATGTTTTTTGAAATGCATAAACATATTTGCTTATATAAATAAATAAAACTGAAAGTAAAGGCACTAATCCAAGTGACAACAGAGATCCACCAATTGCTTGTAAAGGTTCGTAATTGATTCAAAACATAGTTAAACAAAATAATGAAGCTGGTATTAAAGTAAAACCAATACTAATAAAGGCCAATAAAAAGACAAATACAATTAATTGTGGCAAAATTGTACATAATCCTAAAAATATTTTTGTACCTGTATATGATTTATATTTTTTCATCTTTTGTTGGTCAATGTCTATTTCTAATTCAGCATAGATGTTTTTTGCAATTACTTCTGGATTTTCAAAACTGTTAATAATATTGACAATTTCTTCTCCACTTTTATAACGATCATATATTTGTAAACGATAGTTAACCATAAAATCTTCGCGATCAACTGGGTTTAAAAATTTAAGCTCTTTTTCTAATTCTTTTAAAAATAAAGTTTCTGCTTTCATATTTTATTCCCCTTTAGATGAAGAAACTTCATCTGTTGTTTCTAGAAAATCAATACTATATTTTCTATCAAAATATATTTCTCTTACAAAAAATATTCAAACGATTAATGTAAATAAACAAATAATTGATCCTATTCCCGAAAATAGAAGTTTTATATCGTTTGTATTATTTATTTTTCCTTTTAAATCAAATGCTAAAATAAGGCCTAATCAAATACTGCCATATAAAAAATACAGTGAAAATAATCAAAAAAATACAATTGATTTTGCTGAAATTCCACCAATGCTAACTGAAATTGTTGCTAAAAACATTCCAATTGTTAACAAGGTTTGCAATATTAGAAAAGCTATATTAACTCTAATTCTTTGCGCATTAACTTTTTTTAATTTTAATTCCATTTTTGCTCTCCTATCTCTACTATGATATATTGAGTATTTGATATAGTCAAGTAGTAAATTAAAATTTTTAAGATTTTAGAATTAAATTAAATGAAAGGGCACTTACATATCTGAATTTAAAATAAAAACTGTTTAAAAAATAAAAAAGCATATTCACTTTTTAGAAAGATATGCTTTTTTATTGTCTATATTTGGATATGATTAATTGAATTCGATAAGTTGTTGTTACAAATAAAATAATTGCGAATAAGTCAAATACCATTAGACTAATTCAAGTGTTTGCAAACATTAGTAAACTATAATCTTTTACTCCAACTTCAATCATTAATCGAAAATAAGTTAAAGTTGCTCCAACAAATGGTTGAATAAATAAAATTATAATTCCGCCACAAAACGAAGCCATAGCTCGTGATGTAGTACTTTTGTTTGTATATATACTAAATAGCTTTTCAAATAATAACCAAAACAAGAAGACTCATACAACAAGTCCTAATGCTGAAGTTAATCTAAAAAGTGGGCTCATTCCCCAAATTAAAAATTGTAATAATCCATCTAACAAACCTATAATCATACCCCAGTATAATCCGACTACTTGAAAGCTTATAGCAATAATAAAGTATTTTAAGACAAATCCCACGTTTATACTTGTAATAAACATTGGAATAATCACATTTATTAAACTAACAGCTGTAGACATACTTAGTAACAAACTGACAATGGTTATATTAAGTGTTTCGCTCTTAAATTTTACATGTCTGTTCGTTTTAGATAGTTTGCTGATTTCATAATCTAAATCAATTGTGTCAAGATCATAAGTGAATTTAGTTTCACTTACTTGGTTTTGTGAATTAGATAATTCATCAGTCTTTTTCATTTATTTCTCCAATCTAATTTTTAATATAAAAAACAGTTTGGAATTCAATTAATCATTACTTGACAATAAATATTATATAATAAATTTATTAAAGGTGGAATTAATATGCATAGCTTTTTTGTTGATAAAAAAATAGACGATTCTTTTATCATTGAGGGACAAGATGTTCACCACATTAAAAATGTGATTAAACTTAAATTAACACAACAAGTTTATTGTATTTATCAGAGTGAAAAATACTTGTGTTTACTAGAAACAATTGAAATTGATCAATGTATTGTCAAAATCATTGAAAAGATTGAAAGTGATATTAAAAAAGTAACTATTAATTTATTTGCAGGGATTATTAGAGAGCAAAAATGAGATTTTCTTTTACAAAAAGCCACTGAAATTGGCGTTGACAATATTTATCCTGTTATTTTTAAACGCAATGTTGTTCAAGTTGAACCTAAAAAAGAAGAAAGCAAGATTGCTCGTTGACAATCAATTTGTAAAGAAGCTGCCAAACAATCAAAACGAGTAAACATTCCTGTAGTTCACAAAGTTATAAGAACAATACCAGGTATTTCAAAGATTGAAGCAGATTTAAAGTTGGTTGCTTGAGAAGAAACTGTTAAAAATAGTTTAAAAAACCAATTACAAACTGACTTTCAAACAATCAATATTGTTGTAGGTCCTGAAGGGGGCATTGATGCAAGTGAAATTGCTCAATTAGAACAGTTAAATTATCATGTTGTAGGATTAGGCAACAACATTTTGCGTGCAGAAACAGCTTCACTTTATTTATTGAGTACAATTATGTATGAAAAACACTAGTTTTTTAAAAATGGTATAATATCATTAGTGTTTTAGGGGTGACAAAATATGTTTCAAAAGAATGATTCTAAATTAATTACTGGTGATGTTAAGTTAATTAACGAACAATTAAAAACAGTTGAATTAGAAAAACCATTTAAACAATATATTAATCGAAACATATTTTTCATTAAAAACGAACTAAAAGATATTGTTAGTGTTAAAAAGATTGGCAGTTATGCTATTAATGGTATTTATAATTTTGATCAAGCTCCAAAAATTGATCTTTTAGCCTTAAAATATGTCAATAAAGACATGTACAATACTTATCAACAAGAAATTGAAACACGTGATCATTTTGATGATTGTTGAAATTGCGAATTAAATGAAGTAATTTATCAAAAGTTAAAAAAGAAATATGAAATTATTGAAGATATTCAAGTTAATTATTTAATTAAAAAAGTTAAAGTAAATGTTGATTCTAAAGAATTCTTTCAATTTAAAGATGCAGTGCAAATTGATTTTTATAAAGAGGATAAAATTGGTTTTTCAATTATTATTAGAATTGCTTTATGTCATAATCAATATCCTGCAATTATTTGTCGCAAGCAAAGATATTATCAAACAAATGCTTTAGAATATGTTAAAGCATTTAAAACTTTAAATAAATTAACAATTCGCAAAGTTGAAATTCTGTTTTTCTATATAAGATTAAATTATCGCAAAGAATTTAGCAACAAACAAAGACTAATGGCAAAGATTTTGATTTTAAGTGATTTACAATATCAATTAGTTAAAAATTCTCATATGCAAGATTGATTAACACAAGTTTTTAATCACTTATTTCCAAATAAAAAAATAATCGACAATATTTTTCAATCAAATAACTTATATTATAAGAAATTAAAGTTGTTTGAAAAAATGTATCGTTCATTTAATTTAAAACACTTGGATTGAGTTTTTCATAACACTTATCCAAATACAAAAGATTTTTTAGATAAATATTTAGAACAATCAAAACATTGAATTAATGAAAAGGCATATTTAGATGACAATATTTATTTTTGATATGATTCAAATCCTTACATTAAAAATACATTGGGAAATTCAAATTACACAATGAAAAAAAATAAAAAGTTATATGATGACTTAGATATTTTTATTCATTCAAAAAATATTTATCCTTCAGATAAAGAAATTGGTTTATTCTTAGTATTTTTAAGTTATTATAGATTTAATATAATTAACATTGAAAAAGAAGTAGATAGGAGGGGAATAGAACTTGGCTAAAATTAATATAATTGATCAATTTAGAATTGGAGTCAATAAAAATGTTGTCACTGATAGTAAATTAAATCAAAAAATTAAAGATTCATATAATGAATTTGAAAAACTATTAACTGATAAAGGTTTTACTTTAAAGAAGTTAAGTGATTTTAAATATCGTTCATTTAATTCAAAAACTAAGACCATTGATTTAGAATTAGCTGTTGTTAAGTATTTTCCTTCTTTAACTTTTAAACATACTTCTTTTTTAGAAAGTATTTTAGAAATTTTTCAACAATTGCCAATTAAATACAAAATTAAAAAGAATCAAAATTACATTGCAATTCATGAAACCTATAAAGACCAAGCAATTAATTATCGTTTTATTTTATTAATTCGCAAAAAGAAAAATGACTTATTAATTGATTATGTAAATCGCAATGGAATTGTTCAAGATGATCGAGCATTGCAATTAACTGAAGCATTTGCTAAAGCAAATAAAATTAGTGGCAACACTTTATCAAGTGTTAAACGTTTAATCAATTACATTTTAAAAGATCAATTTAAATATACCTATAATCTTGATTATTTTATTTTGACATGATTTTATGAGTTTATTGCCAAAAGTATGAATCAATATTTGGATACAAAATTCAATAATTTAGATAAATCATTTGACTATAAAAAATTAAATGAAGTTAAATATTTAAGTAAATGATTTAAACAAAAAATTAATATCAATAATTTATATTATTTTATATTTTCAAAATTTAATAACTATAATAGTTATTTTTTCTCAGAATTACAATCTGAATCAATTGAAATCTTTGCCGATATTTCACGTTATTCTTTGAATACAAATTCTAATTTTATTCAAAGAAGTAGTTTTTTTGCACAAATGAGAATTTTTGATTTACAAAACTTTGATGATTTAAGTTATATTCAATCGCATTGTGGCAATGAATATGGTTATTCAAAAATTGCTTGAGATAAAGCCAGAAACGAAGGCAAACGTTATTTTGCAAGTCCCAAAATTATCACAGGAAATTCTAACTTTGCTATCTTTCAAAGATTATTTACAAGTATTAGTACTGACTTGTATTCAAAATTATCACAAGAATTAAAAGAAGAAATCAAATCAATGCGTCAAAGAGAAGCAATGGAAGATTTAAATTTAGTAGCTCACAACTGATTGTCAAGTTATGAAGAAAAAATTAAGTATTTAAAACCATATTTTGATCACAAATATCCTTTATCAACTCAAAGTGATTGAAATACAATTATAAGAATGATTACAACTATGGTTGATAAAGTCAATGAAAATGATTGAATTATAGAAAATGATAATTAATAGGTGAAATAAATGAAAAGCATACGAGAAATATTAAGCAATTTAGCATCACAAGAACCAGAGAGTATTGAAAAGTCAATTGCAAAAGCAATAATGAAAGATTACGATAAAGGCATATTTAAAAATCAAACAGAAATTGCAAAGGAAGCATATGTATCTGAATCTGCTTTAACTAAATTTTCAAAAAAAATTGGTTATGCTGGATGAAAAGAATTTTATTATAATTTAAAAATTGAATATAAAAAATATTATCTTGAATTTGATGAAAATATTAATAAAGATAATTTTGTTTTAGATGAAATGGTTAAATTTAATGCTTATATTCATAAAGAATCTCAATTTCTAAATAATCTTTCTAATGAAATATTTTTAAAAAAGAAAGTAATTATGTTTTCTGGATATCAAATGGAAGTTGTAACTGACTATTTTAATGATTTATTAGTAGAATTAGATATTGAAGTAACTATTTTAAAAAACAGAAATTTATTTAGAAAATTATTAGAGCGCAATCTTGATGACTATGTTTTAGTTATGATTTTAACTGGTAATGACAATAATTTTTTAGTTGAACATTATGAACTATTAGATCAAAATATAAAAACTAATAATCTTTTTGTAATTAGTTCAAATTCTCAAAAGCATAAAGTAACAGCATATAGAGATTTATTTGTGTTGACTTCATTTGGTGGATATTCAGGATATAAATTTAGACGAATTTTTATAGAGTACTTTTTCTTAAATGTATATTATTTATTAAAAACTTTCTAATATAGAAAGTTTTTTCTATTATAAGCAATCATATAGATAAATTTTCCAATTGATAGATAATCTACATATAGAGGGGGTATTATGCAAAAAATTAATTTATATGCACCAGTTGATGGTGTAATCAATAAAATTGAAAAAATTAGTGATGACGTTTTTGCACAAAAAATGCTTGGAGATGGATTTTTTATTGTTCCAGAAAGTAATGAATTCCATTCATTTTTTGAAAATTCACAGATTGAAATGATTTTTGATACTAAACATGCGTTACATATTAAAGATTTAGAATCTGGTTGTGTTGGATTAATTCATATTGGATTAGACACAGTATCATTAAATGGTGAACCATTTAATATAAAAGTAAAAGAGAAATCAAAAGTTACAATTAAAGATGTACTTGTTGATGTTGATTTAGAATTGATTAAATCAAAAAACATTAGTACAGAAACTGCAATTGTATTTGAAACTACACAATTTAATAATTTAACAATTAAATTAAATAAAACTGGAAAAGTTAAAGCCGGAGATTTAATTGGTGAAATTAACTTTGAAAAAGAAACAACAAAGGTTTCTTCAAAAACATTAGGAACTTTTGAAAATCAATATTTAAAAACTGCCAAAGAGATTTATCAATATGTTGGTAAAAAAGATAATGTAAAAGATTTTTATAACTGTATGACAAGACTTAGAATTGTTATTGGTGACAAAACTAAAGTTAATGAAGATAGTTTAAAAAAACTTGGATTAGTGAAGGGACTTAATTGAAATGGACAAGAACTTCAAATAATTATTGGAGGAGAAGTTTATAAAGTTAAAGAAGAATTTGAAACTGTTATGGCTGGTACTGCACAAAATACAGTAGCAAAAGTTAAAATCCCATTTTATAAAAAAATACTTCCAACAATTACTGGAATTATGCAACCAAGTATACCAGCTCTTTTAACAATTGGTATTATTGGGGCTTTATACAATATTTTATTGCTAGCAAATGTTGTCCAACCTGTTCCAGAAAGTGGGAATTTAGGAGAAATAGATATGTTTAGTGGTGTACTTTACATATTATCAAAAGTTGGATTAAATTTAATTGGAATTATTTTTATATACACAACTGTAAGATTTTTAAAAGGAAATACAATAATGGCAATTTTTATTGGATACTCATTAGTATCACATCTATTTTTCTTTGGTGGGGGAAATGGGTGGCCATTATTTACAATTGGATCACAAGAAATTTATGTAAAAAATTATGTTGATTCAATGCTACCATTTATTATTGCTGGATTTATTTATTTCTACTTTGATAAATGAGTAAAAACATGAATGCCTACAAGTGTGGATGTCGTATTTAGACATACATTAACATATCTATTCACAATTACTCTTACTTTATTTGTAGTTGGACCAATTTTTGGAACAATTGAGCAATTAATGGCCTTATTGTTTATTAACTTTGAAGCAATTCCATTGGGAATTGGAGTTGCGATCTTTGCATTTATATGACAACCATTAGTTTTAACAGGAACACATTTAGCAATTGCTGTTGCATTGGGAACTCCAATTCAAGAAAACGGATATTCATTATTGTGATTTGGGATTTTCTTAGGAACATTTGGTCAATTAGGTGCTGCACTTGGTTCTGCATTAAGAACTAATAATAGTCAAATTAAACAAGTAGTTTATGGAGCAGCTCCAGCTGCAATATTTGGAATTACTGAACCGTTAATCTATGGAGTAACACTTCCAAGATTAAAACCATTCTTATTTGGATGCGTATCTGCAGCAATTGGTGCCTTGTTTATTGTTAATACTGGGGCACGTGTGCTTGAAAGTGGATATATGACATTAGGAATTATTACAATTCTAAATATTGGACCAACTGGTATTTACACAGTATGAGCAACCATTGGTCTATTAATTACTATTGGATCAGCGATTGCCTTAACATGAGCATTTGATATAGATAGAATTAATGAGTACAAAGGTGCTCTAGCTACTGTAAAAAAAATAGCATCAAGATAT
The DNA here is from genome assembly GCF_000565175.1 of Spiroplasma culicicola AES-1. Taxonomy (NCBI): domain Bacteria; kingdom Bacillati; phylum Mycoplasmatota; class Mollicutes; order Entomoplasmatales; family Spiroplasmataceae; genus Spiroplasma; species Spiroplasma culicicola. Next base: position 450,432 of record NZ_CP006681.1, read on the forward strand.
GCAACTATTTTAAATTTAAAATCTAAAGAAGAAAAGCAAAAAATTATTAAGCGTTTTGATACAAACTTAAATGATTTAAAAGAAAATAACAAATTGTTTAAAGAATTTGAAAAATTTAGTGTTAAACTACAGAAACTAAATATTACATTAGAAAAAATTAATAAAACAGAAGAAAAACATAAATATAAACTTTACAAAAATGCTTTAAAAAATGAAGGAACTGAAAAGTTTGAACTTTTAGTTGAAAATTATAATAACTTTAACTTGGATCTTAAAAAACAGCCTTTAATTGAGCAAAAAAACTTATTAATCACAGAAATGGAAGCAATCAAAAAACAAATTATTAGCTTACAAGAAAAAACTATGAAAGATACTTCTAAAGTTTTAGATGAACTTGCAAAAGAAACTAAGTTTGATGAAATGAAAAATTATGCAGATTTATTCTATAACTCAGTTTATTCAATCAATATTTTCTTTGGAGAGCTTGATAAAAAAGAATTTAAAATTAATAATAAAGAATTTAAGCAATTTTTAGTAGAAAGAGGTTAATTTATGAGCAAATTACCTAAAGATTTTTTATGAGGAGCATCAACTAGCGCTTATCAAGTTGAAGGAGCATGAGATACTGATGGAAAAGGGAAATCAGTACAAGATGTAAAAACTTCATTCCCACAAGGAGTAACAGATTTTAAAGTTGCATCAGATCATTATAATCACTTTAAAGAAGATGTTGCTTTAATGGCTGAAATGGGATTTAAATCATATCGTTTTTCAATATCTTGAACAAGAATTTTACCAAATGGAGTGGGTGAAGTTAATCAAAAGGGAATTGATTTTTATAATCAATTAATTGATGAACTTTTAAAATACAATATTAAACCAATTGTTACAATTTATCATTTTGATTTACCAGAAATTTTAGATAATGATGGGGGTTGAATGAATCGCAAGACAATTGATGCATTTGAAGAATTTTCAAGAATTATCTTTGAAAACTTTGGAGATCGTGTTGAATATTTTCAAACTATTAATGAACAAAATATGATGGCATTAGTACCTGCAGCTATTTTGGGAGTTGAAAGAGCAAAAACTGCAAAATTAAAAGATATTTATCAATGCAATCATCATATGTTCCTAGCTTCAGCAAAAGCTTATAATTTATGTCACAAAATAGCACCAAATGCAAAAATTGGGCCAGCACCAAATATTACAGCAATTTATCCAAATTCAAATAAACCAGAAGACTTTTATGCAGCACTAAATTTAAGTTCTTTAAGAAATTGATTTTATTTAGATTTACCTGTATTTGGAGTTTATAACAAAACTGCTATGAATATTTTGAAAAAAATTGATGCAGTATTTGAGATTCAACCAGGAGACATGGATTTATTAAGTAATGCTAAACCTGATTTTATTGCTTTTAATTATTACACAACAGCAACAGTTAAAATGCCCCAAGATAATGAAATGGTAGTTGGTGGAGATCAACAAATGGGAGCAAAAATTCCTGGATTCTTTGAACAAGTTGAAAATAACAATTTAAGTAAAACTCAATTTGGATGAGAAATTGATCCTTATGGATTTAAAAATACACTAATTGAAATGTATACAAGATATAATTTACCTTTATTATTAACAGAAAATGGTCTAGGAGCTTATGATGAATTAACTCCTGATGGAAAAGTTCACGATCAATATAGAATTGAATTTTATCAAAAACATTTTAAATACATGATTGAAGCAGTTGAAGAAGGAGTTGACCTAATTGGATATAATCCTTGAAGTGCAATTGATTTAGTATCAACTCATGAAGGTATTAAAAAGAGATATGGATTCATTTATGTTGATAGAACAGAAGATGATTTAAAAGAATGTAAAAGATATCGTAAAGACAGTTTTTATTGATATAAAAAAGTAATTGAAACAAATGGAGAAGATATCTCAAATTAAAAAAATCCTGGATTTCCAGGATTTTTATCATTTTTCTTCATCAACAACATTGTTTTTCAAGATTTCTGTACGTTTTTTAACATAGTCTTTTTCAACTTTTCCAATGTGGTGATATAAATCACGACTTGATTTAATTCTCAGTTTTTTTAACTCTTCATCACAAAAGACTCAAGTTAATCATACAATGTGGAAGTGACGTAAATATTTAATTTCTCTTTCATCATACATTTCATAACTCAAACTTTGAGCTTCACGTTGAGCAAAGTCAACTCATTTTTGGGGATCAACATTTTGATCATAGGCTTCTTTGGCCAATTCTTGGTAGTTCAGCGCTTTTTTAACAATAATATCTTCAAGTGATTGAAGCGTATTGGCAATTTCAGCCACAATTGCTTGGTCAAATTCATCATAAGAATTAAATTGATGTTTTGATAAATAGAACATTTTAGTATTTAAATTACTTACTGGGTTTCCACCACTACCTAAGTGTTCTCTTTCAGTAATGATTTTCATTTCACTTTCAATTTCTTTATAGAAATCTGATTTAATACGCATTCTAAAACACCTCGTCAATCCTTTAAATAAGTCATATTAATATCTATATTATAGCATAAATTCTAGTGATTTTTATATCATTGTGGACTATTCTGTGTGATAATAGAAATAAGAGTGTATAATAATTATTATGTTTTTATACTAGAAGGGGGATAACTATTTTTATGGACATTAAACAATCTGGAATATTTTTAGTTAATAAACCCCAAGGAATTACAAGTCACGATTTAATTCAAAAGATTAAACGTAAATTAAATATCAAAAAGATTGGTCATGCTGGAACTTTAGATCCTTTAGCGACAGGTTTAATGGTTGTCTTGGTCAATCAAGCAACCAAGATTTCAAATTACTTATTAAGTAGTGATAAAAGTTATGAAGTTGAAATGAAGTTATTTGTCAAAACAGATACAGGTGACATTACTGGAGAAGTAATTGAAACTCAAGACGAACATAAGATTTCAAGAAAAGAAATTGAACAAGTAATTGCAAAATATAATGGTTACATGTATGAACAATATCCCCCAATTTATTCAGCTGTTAAAGTTAATGGCAAAAAATTATATGAATATGCAAGAATTCATCAAGAAGAACAAGTTGAAATTAAGCCAAGAACTGTAACTATTAATACTTGTAGTTTGCTAGATTTTAATCCAAAAGCCAATACTATTCGTTTACAAGTAAATTGTAGTAAAGGAACTTATATTCGCAGTCTTGTTCAAGATATTGCTCAAGAATTTGATGCCATTTGTACAGTGTCAGCTCTTCATCGCAATATGTCAGGAAAATTTGATGTTGCTCAAGCAAAAGAATGAAATCAAGTCCAAGAAAGTGATTTAATCTCAATGTATAACGGATTATTACAAAATGATCACAATTTAATTGAATATCACAAAGTAAAAGATATAATACAAGGTAGAGCCATAAACTTAACAGGAAAAAATATTCCAATTGTTTTTTTAATTGATGACAAAAAGAATGTTTTGGCAATTTATAAATGAGTAGCTCACGATTTATATACATGTCAACGAGGTTTATGAGATGAAAGTGTTTTAAACTTAACAGAAGCAGAAAGAGAGTTTTAGAATGGAAAAAAAAGAACTATATTTAACAAATGAAGAACAGTTTAATATTGGCAATACCAATATTATTTGTATTGGATTTTTTGATGGATTGCACAAATTGCACCGCCAAATTATTGACAAAACTAAACAATTGGCCCAAGAATTTAATGAAAAATGATCAATTGTGACATTTTCAGAAAAAGTCAGTGATTTTTTATCAAAACAACACAATCAATTTCAATCAAAAATAATTAAATATTCAAATATTGAACAACAATATAATCCCGATTACTTATTTGAAATTCAAGTAAATCAAAATACTATTTCAATTGATAAAGATCAATTTATTAGTTATTTAAAAAATAATTTAAATGTTAATAAAATTGTTGTGGGTTCAGACTTTGCCTTTGGTCATATGGGAAAAGGCCACGTTGATGATTTAGTAGCTGCATTTGGTCAAGAAAATGTAATTGTTTTTCAAAGAGTAAGTACATATTCAACAACTGATTTAAAAGAATTGTTAAAGGATGGAGAAATTGAACAATTGAATGAAAAGATGGGACAAAACTATCAAATTCAATTGGAAAATACACATGAAGGGCATTTTAAAATTATTGATACATTTGTACAAATTAAAAATGCCAATTATGTACTATTAGTTGATGGAAAAGAAATGATTGCTCAATTTGATCGCAATAAAGTTTTTTTTAAAGATTACATTGCAAAACAAAATATAATTGTAGAAATGATAAAGAAAGTATAATAATGTTTAGAAAAAGCTTATTTACATATCCAGGAAATAAATTTAAGGTTTTAGAAGAAATTGCATCTTATGTAGATAAAGAAGATATCTTTTTAGACTTATTTTGTGGTAGTGGTGTAGTGGGGTTAAATATGCCCTGTAATGAAGTAATATTAAATGATATAAATAGTAATTTGATAGAAATATTAGATTTTTTTCATAAGAATTCAAAAGAAAAAATTATAGCTAGAATAGAAGAAAAACTTGAATACTTTAATCTTTCAAATTCTTATAGGAATGGTTTTAAATATTATAAGGAACAAGTTGAAAATAAAAATAATGGTTTAAAGGAATATAATAAGCAAAATTATAATATATTTAAGAATCATTATAACTTATCTTTAAATAAAGATGTTTTAGACCTTTTTATTTTAAAAACTTATGGTTTTAATAATGAAATACGGTTTAATTCTGTTGGAGAATATAATATTCCTATTGGTAAAACAGATTTTAATCAAGCAACTGTAAATAGAATTGGCAGTTTCAAGGAATTATGTTCAATAAAGAAAATAGAATTCTTAAATTATGATTTTGATAGTAAAGAACTAAAAAAATATATTGATAAAGCTACAGTTATATATATAGATCCCCCATACTTATTAACATTAGCAACATATAATTCAACATGAAATGTTGAGGAAGAACAAAGACTTATTAATTTTATGCAAGATTTAATTAATAAAAAGAAAAAAATAATTATTTCAAATATTTTAAATAGAGGTGAAAAATGTAACCAATATTTAAATAGCTTTATTAAAAAGAATAAATTAAATGTAAAAATAGTTGAAATTAATTATGCATCGTCTAGTTATAATAAAATAAATAGGGGAATGAAAGATCTAGAGGTATTAATAGATAATTATGAATCCAAATAATAGAAGATATATAGGGAATAAATATAATTTAAAAGATTGAATTTTTTCTGAGATAGAAAATTCCTTAAACCAAAATAATGATATTAATAAAAATTTTAAATTTATAGATGCCTTTTCTGGAACTGGTAGCGTAGGTTTAAAATTTGCGGATGAAAACTATGATGTCGTTTTAAATGATAATTTATATCATAATTTTTTAATTTATAATGCATTTACTGGAATTGATAAAATTAATATGCCTAAAATGGAACAATTACTAGAAAATTATAATAATTATGATTATGCTGAAGGAAATAACAATCATTTCTCAAATTTATTTGGAAATAAATATTTTTCATTAGAAAATTCCTATATTATTTGAGAAATTAGAAAAGACATAGAAGAATTATATTCAGATAGTAAAATTAATTTTTATGAGTATAGCTATTTAATTTCTGCTTTACTTTTAGCCACTGATAAAGTTGCAAATACAGTAGGCCATTATGAAAGTTTTTTAAAAAGAAGTGAAACTAGTAGTATAAAAAAAATTAATTTAAAACATTTATCATTAAAAACTTATTATGTTAATTTTCAAATTTTTAATATGGATATTAATCAATTAATTCAAGAACAAAAATTTGATTATAATTCAATTTTATATTTAGATCCTCCTTACAATGCTAGACAATATATAAATTTTTATCATGTTTTAGAATATATCTCAATTGGTAAAGAAAGTGAAATTTTTGAAGGCAATTCTATGAAGTTTAAGAGGGATCATTTAAAAAGTGAATATTCAAGATCTAAAGCCATTTATTATTTTGAAGAACTTGTGAATTATTCTTCTTCTAAATATATTATATTATCATATAATAATACATATAATGCTAGATCAACTGCTTCTAATAATAAAATGTCAGAAAAAGATATATTAAAAATCTTAAACAAGATTGGTAAGGTGAGCATTGTAGAAAAGGATTATGCATTTTTTAATTCAGGAAAGACTAAATTAAATGATCATAAAGAAAGGTTGTATATTTGTGTGAGATACTAAAACTATAAGTAATTTAATAGCAAATATAACTAATAGTGATTTAACAACAAGACATAACAAGGGTAATACTCATATTTTTACAGAGTATCTAAATACTAATAGAAGAAATTTCAGCACCTTAATACATTCAATGAAATTTATTATTAAAGCTGATGAAAATAAAAAACAGAAGTCTGGACAATCACGTTTTAAACAACATGAACCCAGACTGAAATCCTTAAATTTTATTATTAAATTGGGTCAAGATAAGTTTCAAATTACAGAATTAGGTGAGGAATTTTTAAAATATATTAATTATATTGAAACTCTAACATTAGGAGAGATAGAGTTTAAGATATTAAAAAATATATATTGCTTTTTAATATTATTTTCAAATTTAAATAAAAGAGATAATAATTATTTTTTATCAGAATATTCAAAATTCAAACATTTTCTCTTGAAAGTTAATAGACAAGAAAAATTATTTGAAGATTTATGATCCATATATCTTAAAAATGGTGAAGAATTAACTGAAAAAGAATATATTGCGTTAATTAAAATTAGAATATATCCATTTTTAAAAGATGATTTAGATAAAGAATTTGCATCAGATATTGATTGAAATCGAATAGTAGCAGAAAACCAAGATTCTATTTTATTTGAATTTAGTGACAGTTATCATATATCAACATTTTTTGCAGAAATACTAATTATGTATTTTTTAGATCTTTTATTAAAAGGACTAGATTTTGATGATACATTGGAAAAAATATGCGAACATTTGGAAATAAATAATTCAGATATTATTTTCCATTTAAAGGAAATAGTCTTTAATAGTAGTTTTACTTTAAATTTTTATGATGTAATAACTGAAAACATCGTGAATTATGAAATTAATAGAGATGATATAAAAAGACAATTAAAGAAAAATGTTAATAGTTATTTATCAAAGGAAAAACATAGAAATAACTTTAAAAAAATTAATGTTAGAGATAGAACATTATTTAATCAAAATAAATACATTGTTAAAGAATTTTATGATTTTCAATGTTTCTTTGAAGAGAATTATAGCTGTCGTTATTTTAAACAGTATAATTCAGTGAAGAATTATGTAGAGATACATCATATAATTCCGCATTCTAAATCAGATAGTTTTAAAAATTCTATTGAAGTATTGGGTAATTATATTTCACTTTGTCCAAATTGTCATAAACAAATTCATAATGGTACTAGAAATGATGTTGAGATGATGCTTAAAAAAATTTATGAGTTTAAACAGCAGGAATTAATGGAAGAAAATTTAGAATGCACATTTGAAATGTTAATGAGTTTTTTCTTTTAGTTTAATTAAAAATAAATTAATATTTAAAATAGATTGATGATATTTTTGATTTTTATAAATTATTTTTGATAGTATTAAGTTAGATAGAAATGAAGGACAAAATATGAATTGTAGCCCATATGATTATTTGAGTAAAAAAGAATTAGGTGTTTGAGACAAAGCAAAGAGGTGCGCTTGTCCTGATAATGACTGTGAACAAAATCATAAAATATGTGCTTTATGTTTGGGAACTATTGTTTTTGCAGCGTATGTAGAATGTCAACCAAATAGTGATTTTAAATGAAATATTGATCATATAATTCCTAAAAAAAGATTTAACAGTTTAATAGGAGAAGCAATAAAAAGAAAAATAGTATCTGTAAATGATGAAAGAAATTTACAAATAGTTCATGTTTCATGTAATGAAATCAAAGGTGATAATTTTAACAGTAATGAAATAAATGGCTATGGCATAATAGAGTACAATTAATATTAAAGTAAAATAACCCAACTAATCAAAGGGTTATTTTTTTATTTAAAAATCTATTAATTAGAATAATAGCTTAAAACAAACTAATAATGCTTGCTCTCTATTGCAAAAAAAAAAAAAAAAATCTACAATTATATATAGAAAATAGGGGGTAAAAATGGAAAGAAAGGATCAATATTTATCTAAGGTTAGACATACCAAAGATATTATTATTGAGGTTTATACAAAGAATAATTTTAATTGAATGGTTGGTTTTTCTGGTGGAAAGGATTCTACAGTTTTAGTTCAAATTATAATGGAAGCATTGTTAGAGATTCCCAACATTTCTAATTTTGATAATATTATTCATATTGTTAGTTCTGATACATTAATTGAAAATCCTATTGTTTTAAAGCAATTAAATACTTCATTAAAATTAATAGAAAATTTTGCAATTGATAATAAATTACCAATAAAAGTACATAAGGTTGAACCCGATATTGAAGAATCATTTTGAGTTAATTTAATTGGTAGAGGTTATCCTTTACCAAATCAAAGTTTTAGATGATGTACAGATAGATTAAAAATTAAACCAATGAATCAAAAAATGGAAGAACTTTCACTAAAAAATGAAGTTTTAACAGTTCTTGGTGTAAGAAAAGGTGAATCTGCTTCAAGAGATATAAAATTAGTCAAGAATGATATTAAAGATTCCTTATTCAAGAAGAATGATACAAATAATAAATTAATATTTGCCCCAATTGAAGAATTCAGTCTATATGATATTTGAAGTTATTTAGCAGAATCGCGAATTAATTTTTTTAAAACAAATAATAATACTTTATCTTTACTTTATGAAGATTCTTCAGTTGGAGTTGAAGAATGCCCTTCAAGTTTAGATGACAAATTACAAAAAGGATGTGGAAATTCACGATGAGGATGTTGATTGTGTCCAGTAGTTACACAGGATAAATCATTAGAAGGCTTTGTAAACTCAGGACAAACTTGGTTAAAACCCTTATTAGAATTTAGAGAAGAACTTATTCAAGGTAGAGATAAAGTTTTAAATAGGTTTAATGCATCATTAAGAATAAGTAAAACCAGTAACAATATTTCTTTACTTAAATACAGATATATGGATTTAAAAATAAAAAATGATAATTATTTTTTACCTAAAAAACTTGGTAGAGATGAAATACGATTTGGATATTTTGATAAAAATAAAAATATATTGATTAATGATAAAAAAATAAAAGTTATTAGTGAAACAGAATATAAGAATTTAGTAGATACAAATATTATTGATCCTTATTCAAATTCTTGTGCAGAGGAAATATTTGAATATGTTATAAAACTAGATAAAAATAGTAATAATCAAATTCTTTCAGTTCCTGGTTTAGGACCTTATACGTTGAAATACAGAAAGGAATTATTAAAATCTATTAAAAAATTAAAAAGAGAAATGTCTAGTTATGATATTGAAATTATTTCAGATCAGGAAATTAAATTAATCGAAAAAATTATAGTAAATGTAGAAAATAAATTAAATGAGAGGCATTTTAATATAACAAAAGAAGGAGAAAAAGTATATGAGTCAAGAATATAATGAAGAGATGGAAATTCCGCGTAGTAATAGGGAATATTTAGGCTATATTGATAAAACAACAGACCATATTTATATGTTGTCTGAATTTATAGATAATTCTATTCAATCTGCAAAAGATCATAAATTTAAAAATGTAGAAGTAAAAATCTGTATTGATAAGAAAAAGGGAATTTTATATATTAGAGATGATGCGGGTGGAATTGCGTTTAAAAATAGAGGAATTGCCATTAAAAATGGAAAAGATGAGACCGAACAAGGAGATACTTTAAATATGTTTGGTGTTGGTATGAAAATGGCTTCTATATGATTTGGTAGGAAAATGACATTTTTTACAAAATCAGTTGAAGATGATTTTAGTTATTCTTTAACTCTAGATGTAGATAAATTGGAACACTCAGATTTTAAAGTTGAAGTTCAGAAGAACATTGATATTACATCAACATCAGGAATAGATTTTCTACATGAGCATGGAACAATTGTGAAAATTGAAAATTTTCATTTAAATGGTCCACATGCAGGTAGATATGATAAAAAAATGTTTGTTAAAGGCGATAAAAAAGATGGAAAAGCACTTGAAGAGCAAATAGCTTGTCGTTTTTCAAGATATTTAAAAAATCATTTTTTAAGAATAACTTTTAGTTATATTGATGATAAAGGCCTAGAACAAATGGATGGTACAAAACCACTTGTTATTACAGAAAGTACAATTCCAAATTTATATTTATCTCAAAAAGACAAAAATGATTATGAATATTTACAAGGTAAAAATGTTAAAGAGGCAACCTTTTATAAAAAGATTATGAAGGAAATCTATAATAAATATGAAAGCATGTTTGATAATGATATTGAATTTGGTGATTTAACTTATAGAAAGATAATTGAAACTTTTGAAAATCAAGAAGAATTTAAATTTAAAACCAAAATTCAATTAGATGAAAAATTTAATAATATAAAAATCCCTTTTACTTTTGGATATATTAAAAAAGAAAGTGCTTTTATGAAATATACAGGTTTATCTGTTTATCAAGATGATAGAGCAGTAATATCAGGACCAAATACAAATAAAACAAAATTAACATGACTTACTTTTGATAAAGCACTATCAAATAAATCTGTAAAGGTAACACTGCGTTTTATTGGAGAAATTGATTTAAATAATAAATCAATGTTTAGAGTAGATAATAACAAAATGGGTTTTCATGGAACAGTAAAAGAAGATATTGAAGAAATTATTTCTAGAAAATTTCAAAAACATTTGGCAGATCTAATTGATAAACTTTTAGATATTATTTTATATAAAGATGAACAACATGCATCTGATGAAGCTATAAGAATTGAAAATGAAAGATTTGCAAAAGAAATTAATAAACATAACATTTTAGAAAATTGTTCAGTTGAAACTGAAAATTTAAATGTACATGAAAATGATGGAGAAAGACCTGTTAATTCTTTTAAAGTATTAGATAAAGTAACAAATGAGTATAAATTTAATTTTATACATTATTTACAGGATTTAGATGATCAAAGAAGAATTTTTAGAGCAAATGTAGAAGTAGATAATACAGAAGGCAAATATTTATATATTTTATTTGTAAACAAGAAATTTGTTGGCTTTAAACCAACTATGAAAGATGAAGATTTTTCAGTATTAGTAAATCCGATTATTAAATTAATTATTCATAGTTTAAAAGATGTTAAAGATCATGAAGCAAGAGTTGAAAAATTTTATAATATAGTTGAAGTTATTCAAGGTGATGAAAAATAATATGTTTAAATTTATAAAAGATTTAACTATTGAATATAGAAATAACTTTGTTGAAAATGATCACTATAAAAAATTGAAAAATAATTTTTTAGAATCAAATCCCCATTATATGAAAGATGCATATCGTGATGTTTATGAAGTAAATGTTAAAAATACTTTAAGTGTTTTTAATGATGAATTAAAAAGAAGTAGTATCTTATTAGCTGGTGAAGTGCAATCGGGTAAAACAAATAATATGTTATTTATAACTGCAGCATTAATTGGTCTTGGTTTTAATAAAATTATTTATTTTACAGGTACAAAAAATAATTTAAACAAACAAAACATAAAAAGATTTAAAGATTTTTTTAAAGATGCAGAATTTAAAGATTTTTCAAATGCAAAATCTTTATTTAATAATTCAAATAAGGTTGAGATATTTTATGGAATTAAACAAAATCTTGGAAATATTAACTCGTTATTAAATGATATGGATATAAGTCAATATGAAAACTGAAATGTTTTAATTATTGATGATGAATGCGATGAAGCCTCATCTGAAAAAACTAAAGAAAATAGAACCGTTAATGCAAATATTTTAAAATTATATGAAACAAATTTTAAAAAAGTTGTTTATTTGCCAGTAACTGCAACACCTTATGCAAATTTAACTTCATTTACTGATGGTTTAGCACCAAATTATGTAATACCACTTGTTTCATCAACTTCATATTGTGGATTAAAAGTATTTTCTGATAATGACTTATATAAAATTATAGATAAAAGTATTGTAGATAAAATTTATGCTAGGAATTTTGATGTTCAAACTGAAGAAATTTTTATGAAATATATAATTGATTTTTTAATAGAATGTTATCGAGATGAAAAGAATTATCAATTCCTTATCAATATAACTGTAAACACAACTCCAATAAAAGACTATGATAAATATATTAGAAAAATCATTTCAAAATTAAAAGTTAAAAATAAAGCTTTTTATAATAATTTTATTGGAAATGATGAGTATATTAGTTTTAAGCAATGACTAGATAAATTAGAAGTTAAAATGATTATTGAAGGTTTTGAATATATAAGAACAACTAATCCAGAAATAATAATTGGGGGCAATTTATTGTCAAGAGGTATAACTTTTGATGATCTAATTTATGAAATAATGTTAAATCACTCTGAAAGTGGAATTTTTTCAAGTGATACTTTATTGCAACGTGCTCGATGGTTTGGATATAGACTTCGCTATATTTATAAGATGAGAATTTATACATCTAATATTGGCTATAACTTTTACAACAATATTTATGAAATTGATACACGTATAAGAAGTTTATATGAAAATGATTATTCAAATTCTAAAGATAAAATTATGCGAATAAAAGATATTTTTAAAGAATATTCATATAAATGAACAAATTAGGAGAATAAAATATGAGCATAAATGATACAGATATAAATATTATTGATCAAAAAAATGGATATATTTTTTTCACTACAACTGATGTTAAAAATTTTTATATTTTAAAACCAACTATGTATAATGCTTCTCTACCTAAATCAATTAAACCTTTGAAAAAACCTAATTTTTCTTATTATCCTTCTGTGAATTCAATAACTAGTTTTCAAAAAGAAGATGCTAGAATTAGAGTTTTACCCAATTATAAAGTTGCAATCGAATATAATGATAAAAAAATGGATGGAGAAGTTTTGGCATTTGAAAAAGGTATAAATATAAGAGTTGCTGAATTAATATATACAACATTTATAAATACTCATGAAATAGCAAATTCAATGTTTGAGATTGTAAAAGAATTTGAAAATATATTTGGTCTTATTTGAAAAATTGATAAAAAATTTCAAATAGGTTTAATTGGTGAATTACTTGTAATGCAAAAAAATGAAGATTATATAGACATTTTAATGGAAGGTTTTCATGGAGAAAATATAGCTGATAAAAATTTTGAATCAATTACAGATTTTGAACTAAAAACAAAAAAGGGAATAAAAAATATAGAAGTTAAAACTTCTATATCAAATGAAGGGCTATTTACATTAAAAAATAATCAATTAAATACAAGTATTAATGATTATTTTGCAGCTGTTACTATAGAAATAGTTAAAAAAGGGGGTCAAACATTAATTGATTTAATCGATTGATATTTAGAACTTCCTTCCTTAAAAAGTGAATTAAAAAATATGTTTTTAGATTTGAAAGAATCACATGATAGTAGAAATTTATTAAGATTCGATCCAAGAACTGTAAAATTAAAATTTATTGATATACACAAATTACCAAAAATTCAAAATACAGATGATAGAATTAAAAATATTAAATTTCAAATTGATCTAAACCATTTTGAAGATATCCAGTTAAAAAGCATTATTGCCTCTTAAAAGTCAATAATGCTTTTTAAAATTATTTTTCATAAAAATAGCTATGACTTTTTACAAAATCAATAACTTTTTTTATTTCAGATTTTGTTTCATTAAATATTGCAGCTTCAATAGCCATATCCAAAGTTTTAAGTAAATCGTTTAAACCGCTGTAAGAATCAAATTCAGGATCATATTTTTTAGCTGTGAAATCATATAATAAAAAATATGAATAATAAATTCTTGCTTCATCATCGATACTTTCATGATATTCTTCTGAACTATTATTCTTTTTTTCAGAAAGGTTGAATTGTTCATTATTATATCTGCTTTTTAATTCTTGAGCTTCATTATTATCTTTTGGAATAATTAATGTTTTTTTTACTGCCATTAAAATGCCTCCTATTCTATTTATATTATCTCCAACAAATTACTAAAAGTAAATAACTGGGTGTTTGTTTTGGTCATTTTTTATTAAAATATTAATTTCTACATTATAAATATATGAAGTTATTTTGATAAAATATCTTATATAGAAAGATAAAAGATATGTATACAATTGAACAATTAAATAGTATTAAATTGAATTTTCACTTTAGTATGTTTTGCAATATGAGATGTAAATTTTGCTTTTATGCTCCATTGATTGCAAAAGCAAAACGTGAAGATAATTTAAACAATTGATTAGAAATAATTAAAAAAGTTGCCTTTTTTAAAGCAATTAACTTTGCAGGTGGAGAACCTACACTTTATTGAAATCAATTAAAACAAATGGCTAAACTATGTAAAGAATTAGGTCTTAAAGTTACTTTAATAACAAATGGAACAGTAATTAAAAATAAATCTCAAAATGAAGTAAATGATCTATTACAGTATTTTAATAGTGTGGGAATTAGCATGGATTCAATTGATTTAAATATAAACCAAAATTCAGGTAGAGCGATTGGCAATAAATCTGCATTATCTGAAGATGATTATTTAGAGGTTGGAGCAAAAATAAAAAAAGCAGGGTGTCAACTTAAAATTAATTCTGTAGTTCATTCTTTAAATAAAAATACAAGGATGATAGATTTTATAGAAAAAATTGATCCATATAAATGAAAAATAATGCAAGTTAGTTCTGTTGGTCAAGAATTTCATAAGGATTTCATTATTTCTAAGTCTGATTTTGATAAATTTTTAGAAATAAATGATATTAAAAATAAACATAGTTTTGTAAAATCAATTGAAGATGAAACTACTGTTACATCAACTTATGTGATGATTGATGGAGAGGGATATTTCTATAATTCAGATCAAATATATAATAAGAATAATAAAAGTATTTTAAAAGAAAATGTAGATGTATTAGAAGAATTTAATAAATGTAATTTTGATATAAATTCTCAATTAGATAGATATAAAAATGAAAAATAAAATTTATGGTAAAGAACATTGGCAAAATTACTATTAACAAATAACATATTCAGTTTATTAATAAAAAAATATTAAGATAATAACAACATTAATTATTACTTTTAAATATTAGAAGTTTTAAAGTGAGGTAAAGATGAAACAACTTATAGTTAAGATGAAAACAATTATTAATGATGAATTATTGGCTTATGAGAAAAAATCAAAAATAACAAATAATAGAATAAAACAATCATTGTATAAAAAGAATGTAAATTTTTTAAATGAAAGAAGTATTGCATTTCAAATAACTAAAGCTTTAGAAAGTCACTTAAACTTGTTGAATTTAATTATTTACTCTGAATTTCATTTGAAATCACAAGTAACGCTGACTCAGAAAGCAAAAAAAGATATATCATTGGAAATACCTGAGTATAAAAAAGAGTCTAATAAATATGATTATTATCCTGATACATATCTATCTTTTAAAAATAATAAAGGAATTATTACTGACATTTTTATTGAATATAAAGTAGATAGTGCTTTTTCATTTAGAAAATTGGCGGGAGATTTTTTGAAATTTAAATATTATACTTGAAAGGGCAAAGGCAATAATAATTTTATATATATTCTTTTTGGTAAGAAAAATACTGCGGGAATTGAAATCCCATGTATGTATCAAGTTCATGACAATAATAATATTCAAGAAATTAATAAATATTTAATTGAGAAAGATTTAAACAAGAAAGCGAATATTTTTTATTACATTAATGATAAAGGCAATTCAGTTGAAATAAAAGAAAATACGCTTATTAATGCTAATAAACTATTGGATGAAATTATCAAACTTGAAGAGGAAAATTTATATAATGAAATTCATGATTATTCACAAAAAGATTATTTCTCAAATATAAATCAATTTATTTTTGGAGAGAAAGTTTTACTATCAAAGATAATTCAAAATAATTTTTATCAGATTAAACAACTTTATAAAGAAATAATAGAAAGAAAAAATATTAATCTACTATTACCTAAAAAAACATATTTATCAATTAAAGATTTTGTAAAAAATGATATTTCAAATATTAGTTTAACAGTTAAAGAAATAGCAAATCATTTCAATAAACAAATTATTAGAAAGTCTACTAGTTCAAAAAAAGGTATAAACCAAGCTGAATTTACTATTAGGCTAAAAAGATCACTTTGAATGTTAATAATATTAGATAAATTTTCAAAGGATAATGATTTTAAAACTAGAATTTTAAATGAAAATAGTTTTAGTCAAAGAGAATGAAATGAAATTGAATTATTGAAAGAACGTCTTGATGAAATATATAAAAGTAAAGAAAATTTTAATATTTTATCATTGGGATTAATTTATTATATTGTTAATTTATATGAAGAAGTTGGAGCACTTGAAGGTAATGAATATGTATTATCAAAAGAATTTAAAGCATTTAGAACTAATAAGAAAATTGAAAAATATATAAGAAATATATGTGAAGAATTAAATATAAAAAATGAATCTGAAGACATTTCTGATAAAGAAATAGGATTAAATATCATTAATGCGTTATTATAATAGTTATTTAGTTATCTATATTTATCATTTTTCAATATCATTATTTTAACGAAACCAGAAAAATATTGATAGGATAATACATTCAATATAAATAGAATATAATCAGTTATTAGAGGTTAATTTATCCAAGAAAGAATAACAAATATAATAAGATATTATCTTGACTATTTACAATATTATAAAAAAAATGAATCTCAAAATATAAAAGAACAGCAAGAAGTATTTAATAAAGATAATTTAATCAATATCCTTGGAGATAAAGAATGATTAATAGTAATAATATAAGTTGATTTAAACAATCTAAAAAAGAAAATAAATGACTTAAATAGATTTAAAAATCACATCAAATAAGAATAGTAACTTTAAGGGGAGTAGTTCAATATTGAGATAAATATTGAGTTTTTCGTGAAAAGTTGCTTTTTGTTTGTAAAAAATAATTGTGAATTTGATAAAATAAAAACAGTTTAAATTTTAAGTTAATAGGAGAAAAGAATATGAAAAAAATAATTATGTCTGTATTAATTTTATTAAATTGTTTTTTAATAACTACATTTGTATTGGGATGTAATCCATTAAGGGAAGGTAAAATTCTAATTACTGATATGGCAGGTGATGAAGTATATATTGATGAAAATCCCAAAAAAGTAGCTGCAGTGTCACCTTCTACGGGAGACTTAATGATTGCTTTTGGTATGGGTGAATATCTTGATGGTACTTATTATAGTGTTCTTGATAATTCATGAGCTAAAGAAATTTATCCAACCTCAATTGAATTATTTGGCTATGATTATGACACAAGTGTTGAAACATTTATTGTAAGAGATGTTGATTTAATTTTTATTCCAGAACCTACAACTGCAAGAAATCTTAGAAAACATGGCCTTAATGCTTTGTGTATTAGACAATTTGCTGAGACTGGCTATGATGAATATGTATTTACATTTTCAAATATAGTAAAACAAATATGGCCTGTTGAAACATCAGAAATTGTTGACTACTGACAAAATGATTTTTTAACAGCTGTTAGAGAAGTTAAAAAAGTTTTAGACGATCATGAAGTAGATATAAGAACATTATATTATATATGCGGTGATAAAGATCGCGGATTAGGTTATACAGATTTAGGAAAATCAATGTTAGAATATGTTTTTGATATTTTAAAAATTGATTTTATTTGTGATCGTTTTGAAACTAATAGACCTAGTGTAGAAGCAGTTGCAAAAGAAGATCCAGACTTGGTTGTAATTGGTGGAATTTATCAAAGAAGTTTGTTTGAAAGAATTCATAAAGAAAATGTATGGAAAGACTTAAGAGCAGTAAATGAAAATAATGTATACACAATTCCATTAAGTTTTGTAAGTTGAGAGCAAACTTCAGCTGAAAGTTCATTGTTTATTTATGATATAGCGAATAAACTTTATCCAAATCTATTTGATTTTGATATTGGAGAATTAACTAAACAAACTTTAAATAAATATTTTAATTATAAAATAAACGATCAAAATTTAAACTATATGTTACAAGGATTGGATAAAAACGGACAATGATTAATTTAATGGTTATAAAAAAGAAACCTAAAAAAATAAATATAATATTTTATTTTATACTTTTTTCATTGATATTTACTTTACTATTTTTTTCAAGTCTTTATTTTGGCAGATTCTCAATGAAAATTAATGTCTTTTTTGAAGCTCTATTCAATGCAAAAACAAAATATACGATTGAGAGAAGTATAATTATTAACTTGCGTTTACCTAGAACAATTGCTGCAAGTTTAATAGGAATATCTTTAGCATTATCTGGACTTGTATATCAAGAAATTTTTCAAAACAAATTAGTTTCACCTGATTTATTAGGTGTTTCAAGTGGTGCAAGTGTTGGTGCATGCTTTGCAATACTCGTTGGTTTAGGTGGGATATGAATTTGTACATTTTCTTTTGTTTTTGGAATTATTTCAATGATTTTAACGTTGTTTATTGCAAAGGTATTTAGAAATGATTCGCCAATAATTTTACTATTATCCGGAATTATAATTTCAGGATTTATGGGAGCAGTATTAAGTTTAATAAAATATTTAGCAGATTCAGACAGTCAACTAGGTGAAATTACTTTTTGATTATTGGGTTCATTTTCCAAAGTTATTATGAGTGATGTTTGAATAATTTTGCCAATAGTCAGTATTTGTTCAATTATACTCTTAATTTTGAGATGAAGAATTAATATCATTTCATTAGGTAGAGAAGAAGCTACAACTAGGGGATTAAATTATAAAATACATTTATTAGTACTGATCATTGTTGTTACAATTTTAACTTCTATTTCAGTTGCCTTTGCTGGAGTCATTGGTTGAGTAGGATTAGTGATACCACATATAACTAGAATTATTGTTGGAAGAAATAATGTATTTTCTATTCCAATATCAATATTTTTAGGTGCAATTTTTTTATTATTATGTGATATTATATCAAGATCGTTTACTAATTCTGAAATACCTTTATCTGCAATAACTGGCTTTATTGGAACACCAACATTTATTGTGATTTTAGCACTAAAAAAGGGGAATATATATGAATAATATAGTTTTAAAGGAATTAAATTTTTCTTATAAGAATAAGCAGGTATTAAATAATATAAGTGCTAATTTTGAAGAAAATGAAATATCAGTTATTTTAGGTTTAAATGGATGTGGCAAAACTACTATTCTAAAATTAATAACAGGTTTACTAAAAATAAAAGAAAATACAATTAGTTTAAATGAATTAAATATTAATGAAATTAAAAATCATCAATTATCAAAATTAGTTTCTTATGTGCCACAGTTAATAAATAATAACAATACTTTTCTAGTTCAAGATTTTTTAATGTTTAGCTTTGCAAATAGATTAAAATTTTATTCACAACCAAGTAAAGAACAACTTGGTATTGTTAAGGGCATAGCAAAAGAATTCTTAATTGAAGATTTATTAGATCAAAGTATTGCCCACTTAAGCGGAGGACAAAAACAAATGGTCTACATTTGTAGTGCAATTATTCAAGACACACCAATAATTGTATTAGATGAACCACTTTCAGCACTTGATTTGAAAAATCAATATAAAATAATTGAAATTCTAAAAAAATTAAAAGATAAAGGAAAAACGATTATTTTATCTTGTCATAATCCAAATATTTGTTTACATTTAGATGCAAAAGTATTTCTAATAAAAGAAGGAAAACTAATTAATCAAGGTCCAGCACGCAAAATTATAACTCCAGTAATTTTAAAAGAGATTTATGGCAATAATCTTAAATATAGTAAGGAATCAGATTATGATGAAATTACATTCAGATAATGATTATAAGTTTATAATTTTTGATATTGGAAAAACTCTATTTGATAAAAATGAGCAAAAACATATTTCAAAAAATATTATTTCTTCAATTTTAACCTTAAAATCTAAAGGAATAAAAGTAGGAGTATGTACTATGAGAACTTATGATTGATGTAAAAAAAATGTTAATATAAATTTTGATTTTTATATTTGTTTAAATGGATCATATATTGTATGCAATAATAAGGTGATATTTCAAAGTAGAGTAGAAAATGTTTTTTTGAATTTTGATCAGTTAACCTATGGGTCAAAAACAGCATTCTTTAAAAACTATTCATCCCAAAACCTTGCTGTTTCAAATGGTTTTGTAAATGATCAGATGGGAATTTTAAAATGGCCTTTTGTTATTGTATTATTTAATATCAATTCTTCTTCTATAAAAGATTTTGAGAATAAATATAATATATATCATTGAAATGAAACAAATTCTGTGGCTTTACAAAATAAAAAATGTTCAAGGGTAAATGGTATTTCTAAGGTTTTAAAATATTTTAACCATAATGAAAAATTTTTATATTTTGGTGATGGACCAAATGATTTAGAAATCTTTCAAAAATATGATTATTGTATTATGATGGGAGATGGATATCATAATTTAGAAAAATTTGCTTTTGCTAAAACTGATTCATGCTCTGAAGAAGGAGTATATAAATATTTAAAACAAATTTCAATTATTTAATAATACGTAAAAAGAATTATCTTTGATTTTAAATAATTTAGTTAAAAATAAGTCGAAATAACAACATTAAGGGGGACAATGATTATATAGATACTAATTAATTCGTGTATTTAAAGCTATAAATTCCATATTAAAACTACTATAATATACAGTAATCTTGTACAATTATAGTAGTTTTAATATTTATATTTAAATAGATTACTTTAAATTTTAAAAATAGCTAATAAAAAAATCAATAATTTAGTAAATAAAAATTGGTTTTTTTCTGTTGGGAGAATAAGATATGGTTTATAACGAAGGGAATATAAAATCATTTTATGAAATTTTAGACAATAATAAAGATGAATATATATCTTCTTTTGATTTAAAAGATGTAAAATTATTTAATCTTAATTTGTCAAATTTGCATTTAAAAAATATTACATTTTGTAATGTGTATTTTTGAAAAGTAAATTTTGTCAATATTATTTTTGAAGATTGTTTATTTGAAGACTGTATTTTTGAAGATACAACATTAAATTTTGTAACATTTGATAAAGATGAACTTATTAAAACCAAATTTTTAAACGCTAAGGGTAAGGTACTTAATATATTAGATACAATTTCTGAAGAATTGATTTTTGAATCTATTGGCATTGAAGAATTAAATATTGTAAATTCAAAATTAGATATTTTTAATATTATTAAAAGTAATATAATTGAGTTTAAATTATATAGAAATAAATTTAATGAATTGTATTTAGAAAATAGCGTAATAGATTTAAAAATAAAAGAGTGTACTTTTATTCAATTAATTGCTAAACAAAATATATTCAATTACTTACTATTGAATAAAATTGTATTTGATATTGTAGATATTATAAATAATACAGTGTATGATTTAAAAATATTTAATTCAAAATTTCTTAATAGTGAGTTTAGACAAAATTTAATTTTATTAACTAAAATAACAGAGTTACAAACTAGTAAAACGTTAGTTAAAAATAATATTATATTTTTAAATGAACTTAGAGATATTGATGAAAGAAAAGTATTACTTTTAAAATCTAATTATCAAGATTTTGATCATGTGGACTTGTATAAAACTGGGGATAGATATTTGAATATTTATTTATTTGATAATCAATCAATTACTAAAAGTCTATTTTATTTAAGAGCTATTAATATCTATTTTTATGAAATTAAATCTAATTTTCAAAAATATAAAATAGTAAATGATCAAAATTTTATAGGATTATGAAAGAAAATATTTCTAGAAATTATCAACATTAAATATAAAGAATTTAATGTTGAAATTGATTATTTTAATGAAGATATACAATATGATATTTTAAATTTATATGATTATTTAATTTTTGGAGACCTTGATTTGCATAAAAATTTAATGAAAAAAAGAAATAAATATATAATTGATGAAGATGTTGAAACAGACCAAAAAGTTCTAAAAGATGAATATGGATACAGGTCATCAATATACTATAAATATTCAAAAGGTTATGAAGATGATGAAGCTTTTGAAGAATATGAAGAAAAACAAATTCATTTTGATAAAGATAAAAAAGATATTCTAGAAGAGAAAACAAATAATTGTAAAAAAGAGATATTGTCTAGGGAATATGGCTTAAAAAATGTTAATAATATCTTTAGTAAAAGAATTATGGTATTAACAATTGATCTGCATGGAACCAAAAATGATGTAGATTCAATATATAAAATTAATATGAGTATATTCTCGAATAAAAAACTTGTAGAAACTAAATATATTGTTTTTAAGCCTAAAAACTATGATTTATATCCAAATTCATATTTAAAGAGTTCTTTTATTGAAAAAAATGATAATCTTTCAGGGTTTGAATCATATAAAAAGTTAGAACATCTCCCAAAACTTGAAGATTTTATCAATGATATTTTAATTATTTTTAAAGATATTGATTATGTAATCACATATAATTCTTCGTATCATTTAAGAATATTTTTAAAAGCAATTGAACCTTATTGTGAAGTGTATATTAACTATTTTGATATATATACAATTGCAAAGTATAAATATATGGACAAAGATATTTCTAAAAAAATGTTTGATATTGCTCAATATTTAAGTATTACTTCTGATGAATTTGAAGGTGATTTTGGTAGAAATTTTACAATATTTAAGATATTTATAAATTTATATTCTGAAAAAGAATATGAGGAAGTTTTTTATTTAAAAAAACATTATTTAAAAGAAACTTAGAAATATATAATATTTTTAAATTTTATAAACATTAAACCTACTATAATGTACATTATTAATGTACAATTATGGTAGTTTTTTATATTTGTGGGGGTATAAAGATATGCATGTAATTAAAAATGATAGTTATTTTTTTGCGTTTAATAAAAGAAGCGCCTATAACATTATAGAAAGATTTAAAAATAAAAGATTGGTGGTAATTGACTTTGAAGCTTTTCAGTTTCACATGAGAAATAAAAATAAATTTAAACAAATTACAATAAATGATATACCATATACAGTTTGTTTAAACACAATGACATTTAATTTTGATTTAAATCAATTTATTTCAACAAACGAAAAAGTTTATCAATTTAGAGATGAATGAAGAAGTGAAAATGAATTATTATTAGAACTTGAGAAAATGGCTATTTTTATTGCAAATTATGTTAAAACTAATGAAATTGACTATTTTTTATTTATGGCAGATTTTTTAGAAAAACGAGCATTAGAATTTTTTGTTACTAAATTTGGTGCTGAAATTAACTTGGATAAATACTTGAACATAAGGGGTTTTGATTTATATAGTGGTTTCTTTTTTAATGAATCAAATTTTAAAATTTTATCCTATAAACATAAAGTTCAAGACATGATAAAAACTTTTATGTATAAAAATGGTGATGAATATGAAAATTTTGAAATCGGAAGAGATGGGATGAAACATTTTGAAGAAATTTTAAAAGGTAGAAATTCTGATGTATTAAATTTTGAAAAAGTAAAGAAACATAGCTGAATTGATTTACAGAAGGGTACTGAGTTAATGAATTATATTTGTCAATTAGCAAATTGACCAGAGGAACTAATTTTAAATATAGATTTATTAAAAAATGAATAAAGAGGATAAAAATATGTATGTTAAAAAGTTTGAGAAAGCAAAATTTATTGAATTTCATAATGGATATGAATGAAAATGAAAATTTGAATTAAATTCTGGAAAACACATAATTGTAGAACAAGGGGTTTTAAAATTTATTCTTGGACGTGTTCCTATTAAAAATGAAGAACTTTTATTAGAATTTAAAGTTAATCATATTGAAAACCCAAATGAATTAATTAAAATAAAAAGTATTTATTTGGTTCATGAATATAAAATTAAAATTCTAACTGAAATGATAAGTGATATATTAAATCCAATTGGGATTAATCCATGAGATGTATATAACATATTAAAAAAAGTAGAACGAAAAATGTATGCAAGTAATAGTGAGAGTTCTACTTCTTATAACTATTTTGTTAAGCAATTAGAGAAATTTGCACAAAATATTGAAAGTGAAAATAGAGATATAAAAACGGGAATCGATAAATTAATACCTCTAAAAAATAAAATTGAATCTATTAAAAAATATGAAAAAATGATTTTATTTTATTTAGATAATTCAATTAAACCTTTATATATAAATCAATTATTGTTTTCTTTGAATTACCAAAAAATTGAATTTGATCTTTCTGATAATTTAATTAATTATATTACTAACTTTTTTTATGATCAACACAATTATGATCTAAAAAATGAATTTACATATATTAATGATTTGTTAATCAGTTTAGGTGTTTTGGTTAATGATAAACTTAGAATGGCTTATGAAATGCGATATCTTTGTACTTTGAAAGCATTTGATACTGGAAATACTTATTTAGAAAAAGATGAATTTAATTCATTATTCGAATATAAATTATTATTTGAAAATAGAAATGAAATAACTCAAACATTATTCAATAAAAAATGAATTATAGAAGAGAATAATGTAATTTTTGAAAAATTAATCTATATACAAGAAAAAAGTGTCTCTGAAAAATTGGTTCATTTTCTTATGGAAAATAATGAATTAACTAATAATTTAGATGAATTTTTATTTAATAAAACAATTGAAGAAATAAAATTGTCTGATGAACAAAAAGAAGCTTTAAAGTTATTTTCAAATAATAAAATACTTTTAATAAACGGTGGCGCTGGAACTGGAAAAACAACTGTTATAAAAGCTATGATTGAATTATTTTTAAAAGCTTATCCAATGTCTTCTAAAAAAATATTTGTTGCAGCTCCAACAGGGATGGCTGCAAATAATATTAAAGAAAAAATGAATGATGATATATTTAGGAACACTAAAATTGGTACAATTCATTCAATTCTTGAAGCAATTGATTTCCATACATTTATGAGAAATGAAAATAACAAAATTGAAGCTGACTTATTAATTGTTGATGAATCATCAATGATTAATTTATTTGCATTTTATAGTTTATTTAAAGCAATTCCAAATACTATTAAAAGAATTGTGTTCATTGGAGATAGCAATCAATTACCACCAATTGAAGTTGGTAATGTTTTTGAACAGATGGTTAATTTTGATTTCATACCAAAAGTAACTTTAAAACAAAATCATAGGCAATTAAATGGTAAAGGTATTATTGAGTTATCACAAAAAATATTAAGCAATGATCTTAATAGAACAAATGTTTATGAATTTATTGATTCATTAAAAAAATATTCAGATATTGAAATGATGTTTGATATCAAACCTGATGAATTATATGAAATGATGTATGAAAAATACAGTGTACCAAAAGAAGAATACATTCAACAAAAATTTCAAATAATTACTCCAGTCACATCTTCAGAAAAAGAATATTCTTATAATGATTCAAAATTAAATACAAAAATTTCAAATAAAATAAATACTGATAAAAAGTTTCATAAAAATATTAAATTAAATGATAAAATAATGATTTTAAAAAATGATAATAATATTGAAATTTATAATGGACAATTGGGATGAATCAATCCAAAAGAAAATAAAATAGATGATGTAATATTTTATAATATGAAAATGAAAAACAAAGATTTACCTATATTTGATAATTCAAATCAAATATATACTTTTGCTTCATCTTCAACAGTTCAAATGAAATTGGCCTATGCAATAACTGTTCATAAATCTCAAGGAGGAGAATTTGATGAGTTAATGTATTGTGTTGAAGGCAAAACAAGTAATGAAAGATTATTTCACAATAAAAGAATGGCATATACTGCAGTAACACGAGCAAAAAATAATCTAATTCTTTGTGGAAAAAAGGAAGTTTTTGTTGAACAAATATTGACAAATTTTAAAAATATAAAATCAATGATGATTTATTTTATCAATAATTGTTTAACAGTAAAAGAAGGAGAATAATAATGAATTTATTTATTGGGATTGGAAATATTTCAAATATATCTGAATTAAAAATAGCTAAAAATAATCAACCATTTGTAAATGCAACATTATGAACAACAAATATTGGTGCTGAAAAATTACAAAAACAAATCATGGTGATGTTTCAATCATTTGGAAATATTGCATATGAACTTGAACATATTAAAAATGATATTACTAAAACTGATGAATTCTTAGTAATTGGGTTTGCAAATATATCTTCAAATTTTAAAGGTATAAGTATAGAAAAAATTATAAAAATAAATGATAAAACTGATATTAACAATTTCTTTGAAAATGAATTATGGAAAATATTATAGATATAAATGTTTTATTTAATAAATATAAATTGAAATATCCTATTAGTGAGATTAACCAAAAAATTAATCAATTAGTATTGGATAAAAAAATATATTTATTAAATAATGCAAAATTTTCGTATTCTTTTATTAAAGAATACGAAAAAAATGAAGAAAAAATAAATGATTTTGTTAATAAAATCTTAGAATACAGTTACTTTGCTACATTTGTAGACGATAGTCTTTTAAGAAAATATTGTATAGATCTCTATGAGTTTATACATACAGTACAAAAAAAAGATTATAAATTTGAAATATATGGAAATATTATTACTAAAGGATGTAAAATACATATTTGAAAAGAAAATAAATTATCTTTTGAACAAGTTATGAAAATAATTGAAAACTATGATGAAGAAAAACAATGTGAAATACTAAAAAATGAGTATTTTTCATCAAAATTTGAATATTCAAAATATATAGAAGGAAGGTTTAAATAATGACAAATAATGCTGAAACAATATATAAACAGTATTTAGCTTTGGAAAATTTTAATATGTTTTCAAAAGCTGAAATTATTGATAAATTAGCTATTAAATTTGAATTACCAAAAGAGCAAATTTTAAAAATAGTATCTGAGGATCCAAATAGAAATATTTTTAATTTTAAAAATTCAAAAATATTAAAATATAAACCAATTGAGGAATTGGAATTAACAAATTTTACAAATTATTTACAAGGTTTAAATAGAAATTATATTGATTTAAAAAACCTTAAAGAAGAAACTGTTGATATTTTAAAACAAATTAGTGTTGCTGATGAGGTTGAAGAATTCAAAATTAAAGGATTAGTAATTGGAGATATTCAGTCAGGTAAAACTTCTTCAATGGTTGGTTTGATTAATGGAGCTTTTGATATAGGTTATAAATCAGTAATACTTTTATCTGGTTTAATTAATGATTTGCGTGAACAAACAAGTAAAAGGTTAAATCAAGGTTTTGGTGTTGAAAAAGATGAAATTAATTCTTGATTTGATTTAGAAAAACAAGACATTGTAAATCAAACAATAGATGGAGAAATTTCAAAATCAAATTCAACACGTTATATGTTAAACGAAACTAAAAAAACATATTGAGTAACTAAAAAAACAGTTCCTATTTTAAAAACACTAAATTCTTTATTTGATCAATATCATGAGTTTTCACTTAAACCTACAAGCGATGGCAAAGAATCTGATTTAACTAAAACATTAAACTCAAAAATATTAATAATTGATGATGAAGGGGATTTAGCATCTCAAGATGCTTCTTCTGCTTCTTCAGAAAATGTTACAAAAACAAATGCATTAATAATTGAATTGATGAAAAAATTCAAAAAAGTTTCTTATGTTTCTTATACAGCAACTCCGTTTGCTAATTTATTAACAGATAGAGATAAAACTCATGAGGGAGAAACATTATTTCCTGATAAATTTATTTCGTTAATTACACCAGGAATAAACTATACTGGTTTTTCTAAGTTTAATCGTTTATATTCAGAGTTTAATAGTGTTAAATTTCTTAATGAAGAAAAACTAAAAGAATTTAAAAATGATAATTTTATAGATTTTGATAAATACAATGATTTTATTGAGACCATTAAAGTATTTTTATTTACAACAAGTTTATTCAAATTAAACGAAAATTCAATGGTTGTAGAAAATGAATATTTTAAAACAATGTTAATAAACATTGACATAAAAAATGATAATCAAATTCTTTTTAGAAATCATGTTCAAAATATTTTAATGCAAATTAAAAAAGAATTTATGTTTAATACTGAAAGTTTTAAAAATGAATTAGAACAAATTATAAAAGATAAATATTTTAATTTATATTACTTATTTATTGAAAAATTTAATTTTGACTTTTGAAATACTTTTGAACATGTTTTAGATAATGCGGAAATTAAAATTGTTAATAAAGATAATATAGATTCAAAAGTATTTGAAATTGAAACTTCAAAGATTGAAAAGATACAAATAGTAATTGGGGGATTCAAATTATCAAGAGGACTTACAATTCCTGGACTATTCACAACTGTATTTTGAAGAAATACAAATACTTTTGACTCTGCAATGCAAATGTGTAGATGATTTGGTTATAGAGATAATTATTTGGAATACATAACTGTATTTACAACTAAAAAAGCTTGATCAGATTTCTACAGTATGTTTGAAACATATGATGACTTTAAAAAAGAAGTTACGTTCCAAGAAGAACAAGGCCTAAGTGCAGATGAATTTATAATAAAAATTAGTTCTGCTCACAGATTATTACCTACAAGTAAAAATAAAATGAAGGGTGCTGATAAAATATATGATAAATGATCAAAAACTGGAAGAAATCAAATCTATAATTATGATTTAGATGAAAAAATTTTGGAAAATAATTTAAATGTCTTGAGTGAATGAACAAAAGAGATAGAGTTTACAGAATATAAACATAACTTTATAGCACAAAACGTAAAATTTAATAATATTAAAAACTTACTTGAAAACCTAACTTTTGAAAATATGGCAAAACAAAAAATTGATAATCATTGTATGATTTTTGATAAAAATCAATCTGATAAATGAGATGTTGTAATTAAAAATATTCATAGTAAAGCAAATGGTATACATTATTTAAATGAAAATATATCAATCAATTTAAGTAAAAAAAGTTTTGTTTGAAAACATATTGATAATAAAAATATTGCTCATGTTAGAACAATTTTAACAACTGATTTTGAAAATTATTTTTTTGATTTAGAAGATAATAATGTTAACAATCAATATGAATTTAAAAGTAAGTTATTGGATTTAAATCATCCTGTGTTGTTTATTTCATTACTGAAATTTGTAAATGAAGTTGAGGATGAAAATAATCAATCACAATTGCCAGTAGTAGCAATTGCATTTTATAATCCGCATGAAAAGGAAATATATAAATCAAATAAAATTGTTTATATAAATACTTCAGGCCAAGAAATTACTGAGGAAGAAATTTTATCTTAAAACAATAATTCTTTAATTTTATTATTAAAAATATATAAGTAAAAACAAATTAATTTCTAAGATAATATTTTATGAATTATATGAGATATGATAATTAAATGCTTTTAGAATAAATAATGATAAAATTTAAATATCGACTAATTTAGAAAATTATTTGATATTCTATTTGATAATTATTTAAAGATAAATTCTTCAGGTTTTTTGAAGATAGTTTAAATGAGTGAACTGAATCAATTATATTTGCTTATTGGAAATGACTTGATTAACAAATATTAAATAAAGATTTGTTAGAAAATGAATAATGATTAATTCATTTAAATATTTTTATGTTTTAAAAAGTATAAATAGAAAAGAAAATATATGAATAATAGTAAAATAATTAAAATTGGGAATAAAATTAGTATAGAAATATTTTTAGATAAATATAAGGAAATAATTAAAAATATTAATAACTCAAGATCTGCAATTATTGATATTGAAGCTTTTTCTTGAAATGATGATTCAAAGAAAAATGTTAATGATAGAAATCCTTTTATGATTGGTATTGTATTTTTTGAAATCAAGAATTTCAAAATAAATAATGTGCAATATCAACAGCTAATAATTGAACAATTTAATGATAAAAATGATTATTCTGTAAAATTGCAAATTCTTAAAAATAAATTATATTCTTTTATAAAGGAACAAAATATTAATACAATCATTTATTTTGGTGGTCTTTTAGAAAGAAAAAATTTTAAATTTTCTTCAAATAATTATTTTGTTTACGATATATATGATATTTATAAACAAAATTCAGGAGTTGATATTTTAAATAATAAAAAAATTAAAATTAAAAAATTATTAGAAATAATTACTGAATTTAATTTTTCTAATAATATTTCAAGTGACTGAGTTCGTTTAAGTGCAAATAAAGTTTTTAGAGATAAACAAGAATTAGAATTAAAGGATAAAATCTTAAATTATAGTAGAGAAGAATTAGAAATTAATGTAAAGGTGATTGAGATTTTATTGTTAAAATATAATTGTTTAATATAATTGAAGAATAATTTAATTAGGAGAATATATGAAAAAAATTATTGATAATTTATACTTAGGAGATAGACATAGTGCACCAAATGATACACAATTGCGTATTAGTTGTGCTGAGGAAATCTTTTATAATGTAGCAGATGATACAAGTAAAGATATTTATTGAGATAGAGATGAACCTGCAGTTTATTATAAATTTGAAGATTATCCAGATTTTAATAATATGGATATAAATATAATTAAAGATGCTATTAATCAAATAGAAGAAAATATTGATACTAAAAAGATTTATGTTCATTGTTTGTGAGGAGTTAACAGAAGTGCTTCAATAGTATTTATGTATATGGTTCGCAATAACTTAATTGCTGGAAATACATATAAAGAATCACAAAAAGCATTTTGAAGCATTTATCCAGATCACAGTCCAAATCCAGGATGAAAAGAGTTTTTGATTAAAAATTATCCATATAATTTTTAATAGATACCTTTAGTTCTCGATATTAACTAAAATTATCATTATAGATATTATCCTTACAGTTAGTAAGGATTTTTTATTTGTATATAGAAAAAATTTTAAAATTATCTTAAAATTTGGAAAATATAAGATAAAATATCTATGAGGAGGGATGTTTATGGATAAATTATCTAAAAAACAAATTATATTAGATTTAGATGTAAAAAGTAAGGAAGAAGCTTTTACTCAAGTTTCTATTATAGCTAAGAAATTAGGTTTTATAAAAAATGAAAAAATTCTTGAAAAATTATTTTTAGAAAGAGAACTTGAAATTTCGACTGGATTAGAGGAAGGATTTTCAATTCCACATGCAAAGGGACCACAAATATTAAAAAGTGGTATATTTTTTGTAAAATATAAGAATAATTTAGAGTGAGAAACTTTTGATAATAAAGGTGTTAAATTTTCAATTTTTTTATTAATTTCAGAAAATGATTATAATAGCAACCATTTAAAAGTATTAAGTCAGATCTCTATGAAATTGGTTGACAAAGAATATAGACAAAAATTATCTACAACTAATAATGTTGATGAAATTATAAAGTTGTTAGAACATACATTTGAAGAGGAAAAAGAAGAAAAAAATACAAATGATTTAATAACTATATGTGCAATTGTAGCATGTCCAGCAGGATTAGCACATACATATATGGCAAAAAAGTCACTTGAACAAGCAGGTGAAGAATTAAATTTAAATATTATAGTTGAAGCGCATGGCGCAATGGGAATTGAAAATAAAATTAATAATGAAACTATTAATAATTCTCAAGGAGTTATATTAGCAACTGATGTGGGGGTTGATTTAGAAAAACGATTTGATGGTATATATAATTTAAAATCTTCAACAAAAGAAGTAATAAAAGATTCAAAGAAAGTAATTAATACTTTAATTGAAGACTCTAAAAATTTTACTAAAGGTGAAATTAAATTTGATTTAAAACAAAAAGAGGTTCCCAAAGGAAAAAATAAATTTACTAGGTCATTAAATTATGCAAAGAAAGATGTTACAAAACATTTAATGACTGGTATTAGTTATATAATCCCTTTGGCAATTGCAGCTTCAGTATTGATAGGGATATCAAGACTTTTGGCACTAGCAACAGGTTATAATGATTTATGGGCTGAATTTGGAGACAAAACACCTCAGGAAATCTGAGATAACCAAGGATGACTTGCATGATTATGGTCATTGGAATATATGGGGACAAAAATTGGATTAGGAACATTATTTGTACCATTTATTACTGGTTTTATTGCATTTTCAATAGCAGGAAAAGGTGGTTTGACTCCTGGATTCATCGTTGGTTTTATTTGTGTATTTAGAGAAATGGGATTTGTTGGTGGAATGGTTGGTGGACTTACAACTGGTTATATAATTCTGTTAATACAAAAATATGCAATTATTAAAGGCAGTTGATCTTCATTAACTCCAATATTATTTGTACCAGTTTTAGGAACATTACTTGGGGGAACAATTACTTGATTTGCTTATGGTTATCCATTCTACCAATTAAATGTTATATTGAGAGATTCATTAACTAGTTTGACTGATTCTAATGCTGGTGGTGCATTAGTTGCAATGATTTTTGCAGGAATGATTGCATTTGATTTAGGAGGACCAATTAATAAGGCAGCTTATGGAATTAGCGCAGGATTTTTAGCAGAAGCTACACAGCAGGATTTATCTAGTTTTATACCTAATACTGGAGTTCAAATTGCCATTATATTACCACCGTTAGGTTTAGGAATAAGTTCTATAATTGGTAAATGATATTATAGCGATGATTTAAAAGAAAGTGGAAAAGCTGCTTTCATAATGGGAATTGTTGGAGTAAGTGAAGGAGCAATTCCTTTTGCAATCAAAAATCCAATTAGAGTTACTTTATTAAATGTAATTGGATGTATGGTAGCTGCAGCTATGGCTATTACACTTGGAAGTATCAATACAGTAAATCTAAGTGCTGTTTACGCATGAGGATTTCCAATAAAACCCCATTTTTATATATTATCTATTATGGTAGGACTGTCAATTATTGTTATAGGAAATCTTTTCTTTCAAAAAATTTCTTGGCATAAAGAAAACCAAATAAAATTTAAATTATATAGCCCAATTCCAGAAATTACTAATTTTGGAATTAGTATACAAAATATTTTTAGAAAAAAAGATAATAAAAAAATAAAACATTTATCAAGTATTCAAATAGATTTAAATAAAAAAAAGGAGTCAATTGCTAATGAAAAATAAAAATTACTATATTGCCCATACTCATTGAGATAAAGAATGGTATAAAACTTATGAAGAATTTCGTGTTAAATTTTTAAAATATTTTAGAGAAATTTTAGATACTTTAGAAAAAGATAATAATTTTACATCTTTTATGTTTGATGGACAATCATCTGTTATAGAAGATTATCTTCAAATCAATCCAAATGAAATTGAACGAATTAAAAAATTAGTTAAAAGTAAAAGATTAAGATTAGGACCGTGATTTACGCTTCCTGACAATTATTTAACAAGTGGAGAGTCTCTCGGTAGAAATTTACTAATTGGTTCAAATATAGCAGAAGATTTTGGTTATAGCCAAGAAGTTTGTTATATTCCCGATTCTTTTGGACAATGTGCAAATATGCCACAATTAATAAAATCGATGGCATTAAAAGGAGCAATATTTTGAAGAGGAGTTGATTCAAAATCAACTGAAAAAGGATATTTTAAATGAAAAGGTTCTGATAGTACTGAAGTGATAGCTGTTCATTTACCATTAGGATATGGATATTCTAAAAAAATTCCTGAAGATGGTACTCATATTGAATATATTAATGAAATTGAATCAATGTTACAAAAAAAATATGTTGATAATAAACTTCTATTTATGGGTGGTTCAGATCATGAACCAATTCAAAAGAAATTACCTGAATTATTAAAAGAAATTAATTTATATTATAAAGAAAATGATATTGATTCAGAAATATTTATTTCAAATATTGATGACTATTTTGATGATTTAATAAAAGATATCGATGAAAGAACTTTGGAATACGTAGATGGAGAATTAAGAAGTGCTGGTGATCAAAGAATTCATTATGGAGATGCTTCAAGTAGAATGGATTTAAAACAGTTAAATCGAAATATAGAATTTAAATTATCTGAACTTCTTGAACCAATTTTGACAATTGGAAAAATATATTTTGATATAAAGTATGATAATAATTTAGTTAACTACATTTGAAAGTTATTATTTGCAAACCAAGCTCATGATTCTGCTTGTGCAACTTGTACTGATGAAGCTCATGAAGATATTAAAAATAGATATAATCGCGCAAATCAAATTATTGATGAATTAATTTTAACTACTAATAAGGAAATTTTTTCAAAAATAAATTTTAAAGACTTTGGGAAACCTATTATTTTATATAATACAAATGTTGCAAAGAGATTATCTGAAATTGTAAATATTGAAATTATTTCTAAAACAAGTGATTTTAGAATACTTGATGAAATTGGAAATTTAATTAATTTTGATTTAGTAGAACAAGTTGAAATTGATATGGTTCAAGAAAATATTGATTATTGTAACTATTTAAGCATGGTTTCTGCTGCAGAAGATTATAAAAATGAAAATAAGGGAGAAAATTTTTCAAATTTTTCAAACGTTATGTATAAGAGTTTAATAGCAATTGACTCAAATAAAATTTCGGGATTATCTTTTAAAATAGTCTATATAAATGAACAACCTTCAAATAGCAAAATAATTCAAACAATTGATGCAGATACTACATTTGAAAATAATTTTGCAAAGTATTTAATTCAAAAAAATGGAACTCTTAAGATTATTACAAAAGATATGACTTATGATAATTTACTTTATTTTGAATCTGTTGGAGATGATGGCGATTCATATGATTATTCTCCACCATTAAAAGATACAAAATTCAATACTTTAAATAGTGAACCAAAAATTGAAGTTATTAAATCAAATGATTTTCTAAAAAAAATATCTATTAAACATGAAATGTTATTACCAAAATCATTAAATAAGGATAGGATTTCAAGATCAAATGATTTAATAAAAAATGAATATGAATTAATAGTTACTTTTTGAAAGAAAAAAGAAACTGTTGATGTTGAAGTTAATATTAAAAATAATTCAATTGAGCACATGTTATCTTTAAATTTAGGAATTAATGAGAAAGTCTTAACAAATATTGCAGGACAACAATTTGGAAATATTAAAAGAATAAATACACTTGAGATAAAAAAAGACTGAAAAGAATCACAAAGGAATATAGATTATGGTCTTTACCCATTTCAAAAATTTGTTTCATTACAGAGTGAAAAGAATGGATTGATAATTGGTACTCATGATTCAAGTGAATATAATATATATGATGATCAAACATTAAGAATAATATTATTTAGATCTTATGAATATATGGGTAAACCAAATTTAGAATTCCGCCCAGGAAGACCATCTGGAATATTTTGAAAAACTCCAGAGTCAAAAATGTTAAAACCTTTAAACTATAAAATTAAATTACTATCTTTTAACGGTAATAAAGAAAGTAATAAAGCAATAACATTAATAAAAGAAGAAATTAGACAACCAGTAAATTTTGAAGTTATTGAAGATATATTTTTCAAAAAAGCTGAAGAATCAATTAATATTTTTTCAGAGACATTAATTTCTACAAATGAAAGTGGCATTAATATGTCAGCTTTAAAAATATCTGAAAAAAAAGATAAAGAAATTATTTTTAGATTTTATAATCATTCAAATGCAGATATTAATGATGTAAATTTTAATTTAGATAAAAAGATTAAGAAAATATCATTCTCAAACTTTAAAGAACAAAGTTTTAAAAATAGAGAACTTTCTTTAGAAGAAAATAAAATTGTTATTCCAAAAATTCGTAAAAATGAGTTTTTAACTTTAAAATTAGAATTCTAAAAAATGATATAATATCAAAGGTGAAATAAATGAAAAATAATTTTAGTAGTCTTATAAAGAAAAATACAGATAAATTTTCAAAAAAAGAAAATAAAATTATTGAATATATAAATAATAATTTAGATAAGATAGATTTTATTTTATTAAATGATATTATAGAAAATTGTGATATTGGTTATTCGACATTCTATGGATTTTTAAAAAAAATTAAATTAGATAATTTTAAAGCATTGATTTTAAGTGTAAAAAAAGATCTTATTGATAATGAAATAGCTTCAAATTTTATTAAAAATGGAGCAGAAGAATCACTTATTTTAGTTCACTATTTTAAATTACTAAAATTAAATTCTGAAAAATTTAATCATGATTTAATAGAAGCAATAATAAAGAATATTTTTAAAGCAAATCATATATATTTTATAGGTCTTGGAGAAAGTTACCTTACAGCAATGCTTTTTTCAAATAGACTCTCAAGATTTGGTTTTAAAACTTCAGTTATTGATAGAGAAAGTGGTCAGATGCTTGTTAAAGCAATGACAATGGATAAAAATGATTTGTTATTTGCAATATCAATGAGTGGAGAAACAAAAATAATCTTAAATGCAATTGAAATTGCAAAAGAAAATGGAACAACTATAATTGGTTTAAGCGAAAGAGGAGGTCATATGGAAAAACTATGTGATATATCTGCTCTTTTACAATTTATAGTTTCTGATAAGATGCTAGATGAAGCATATATAAGTAATATGCTTCCAATGATTTATTTTATAGATGTAATATCAAAATTTATTGTTGAAAAAGATGAAAAGTTTATAAAACATAGACAAAAAACATCTGATGTAATTTCATTGAAAACAAAATTTTCAAATAATAAAAATAACTAATAAGTAAGAATTGAGTATAAATTTATACTTATAACTTGCTTTTTTTTTTTTTTTTCTAAAATTAGTCTTATATTTAGGAGGAAATATGAAAAGAATATTAAATTTATTAGCAATTACAGGTTTGCTTGCAACAACCAGTGCAACAGTAATTTCATGTAAACCAAATGAACCTATCAATAGTGATCCATATGAAAATATGTCAGTTGACCAATTAGAATTAATTTTAGAGCAAAAACAAGACCAAGAAAATGATTTTGATTTTGAATCTTATTTTAAAGAACAATATAATTATTTAATTGAAATTGGTTATGAAGGTAAAATAATATGAAATGAAGAAAATGGGATTTGAGAACAAAGTGATGATTGAGAAGAAACACCAGAAGAATGATCTATTTTTATTAAGCAAATTGGAACTTTTGAAAAAAATAGTAAAACTTTAGCAAATTTACAAAAAATTCAATTAGATATTGACGAAGTAAATTATAGAATCTATTTATTGGATGATTCTCATGAAACTAATATGGTATCAGCAGAAGTCTTAATTAATTATATTTCAGATTGAAAAACAGCAGAAACTGAAGATAATTATGAAGTTCTTTTATCTGAATATGCTTATTCATATGCAGATAAAATTATTGAAAGATATTCATAGAAAATTATTTAAATAAATCAAAGTTTTTTTAATAAAACCACTTTATAAAGTGGTTTTATTTTTATATAATATAGAAACAAATAGAGAGCATTGGTGAAGTTTTATGTCCAATTCATTTAAAAGAATTAAAAATCAAACATTATTTGTAGGTTTTCCATTAGCTTTAATTTCAAGTTTTGATAATAAATACCAAGAAAATATTACTCCAATTTCAAGTTTTTTTTCTTTAAATAATACAATAGTTTTTGCAATTGGAAAGAAATCACAATGTTATGAAAACATTAAATTTTCTTCAAATGTTATTGTAAATATTCCTGACTTTTCAAGTTGAGAAAAAGTTGAAAAAATGGCAGAGATCTATTATCGTTTTTCAAAAGAAGAATCAAAAAATAATGATCATTTTAAAAAAATTAATGATGAATTTGATAAACTTGGTTTTACAAAGTTAGAGTCACCATTTCAAGGATTATCAAGAATTGAAGAATGTCCAATTTCAATTGATTTAAGGATTAAAAAAATTATTCCAGATAATGAATTCATGTTAGTAACTGGAGACATTTATGGAGTTCATGTTCATCAAGAACTATTAGATGAAAATGATAATATTGATTCAAAAAAATGAGAACCTTTAATTTATAAATTAAAAGAATATACAAAAACAGATCCTAATCCTTTAGGAAAACATATTGCAAAATAAACTTCTAAGAAAGTTTATTTTTTATTTTGTATATACAACTTAAATTTATTAAACTAATCTAATTATTTATATAAATATAAAATTATAAATAGGAGGAAAGTATATGAATTTAAAAGTCGAATATACAAATTTTAATCCAAATAATCGTCGTGTTGAAGAATCAAATTTAACAATAGCTAACGGTTATATTGGAATGAGAGGCTCATTTGAAGAGGGTACTGCTTTAAATATTGATTCAGTTGAAGGAACTTACTTAAATGCTTTTTATGATTTTTTTGATATTACTTATGCTGCAAAGTATACTGGATATCCAGATTTATATCAAAGAATGGTTCCTTTAGTAAATATGCAAAATCTTGAATTATTGATTGACAATCAACGTTATTTATTTGATGGTAAAAATATTGAAAACTATAATTTAAGATTGGATATGACAAATGGACAATTAATTAGAACTTATAAATTAAATTTAAATAATAATGAATACATTGAATTTGAGTTTAAAAAGATGTTAAGTCAAGTAAACTATGAATTATTTTTACAAAATATTAATATTAATTTTTGTTTTAATAATCCAAAATCAGTGCAAATTAATTTTCCAGTTATTTTTAAAGAATTAGATGTTGATAAAGGAATTCCAAATGACCCAAGAAATAAAGTAAAGGGTGATGATGCTTTTAAACAATTGAACAAAATTGTAGAAAAATCATATCAAGCAATTGAATATCAAACAATTAATAGTGATTTAAAAATGGTATATGCTACAAAAATTAAAGGTTTAGAAGATTTTGAATATAGTGAAACTGTAGAAGGAATGAGTTTTTCAAA
Organism: Spiroplasma culicicola AES-1; assembly: GCF_000565175.1. NCBI lineage: Bacteria > Bacillati > Mycoplasmatota > Mollicutes > Entomoplasmatales > Spiroplasmataceae > Spiroplasma > Spiroplasma culicicola. The sequence goes on from NZ_CP006681.1 coordinate 489,594, forward strand.
AACTATTGAAAAACAATCAATAAATATTGAAAAAACTTCAATCATGTATGATCAAAGATTTGAAGAAACTAACTTAAAGAATGCTTTAACTAAATTAGAAGAATATTGTCAACAAAACTATTCATTTTATGTTGCAAAAAATGAACTATTCTTTAATGAATTTTGATTAAAAGCAAATTCATTTTTTGGAACTAAAAATGATAAATTACATACTGCCAATAACTTTAATATGTTTCAGTTATATACAAATATTGGAAAATTACCTTGAACAAATGTAGCTGCTAAAGGATTAAGCGGAGAAGGATATGCAGGTCATTATTTTTGAGATTCAGAAATTTATATCATTACTGCTTTAACTTTATTTGATCCACAACTTGCAAGAGCCATGTTAATGTTTCGATACAATACTTTAGATGGAGCTCGCAATATTGCTCGCCTATTAAATCATCCAAAAGGAGCTTTATATCCTTGAAGAACAATTAATGGAAATGAAACAAGTACTTATTATCCAGCAGGAACTGCTCAATATCATATTAATGGTGATATTTCATATACTATTATCAATTACTTTAAAGCAACTAAAGATGAAGAATTCTTATTCAATTATGGAATTGATGTTTTAGTAGAAACTGCACGAGTTTGAGCAGATAAAATTGTAGTTTATAATGGACAAGCTCATATTAACTCTGTAACTGGGCCTGATGAATATCAAATTATTGTCAATGATGATTATTGAACCAATTGTGTAGCTCAATTTAACTTAAATTGAGCTGTCAAAGTATTGGAAATGTTAAAAGAAAGTAATCAAAATTTATATGAACAAAAAATTAAAGATTTAAAGATTGATATAGGAGAAGTAAATCTGTGAAAATCATTGGCACCATTAATTTACTTTAATTATGACCAAGATTTAGATTTAAATCCTCAACATGATAATTTTATGAAACGAAAACCAGTTACAAAAGAAATTATTGAAAAACATAAACCATTTTTAAGAAAATTACATCCTTTATCAATTAATAGTTATCGAGTTACTAAACAAGCTGACGTTGTTCTTGCCAATTTATTTTTCTATGATAAAAATAAACTTAAAACTATGGAAAACAACTGACATTTTTATGATTCAACAGATACAGCAGATAGTAGTTTATCAAAATGTATTTATGCAATAATGGCTGCTAGATTAAAAATTGATGATTTTGGCTTTGAATATTTTAAAGAATCAATCAACTTAGATTTATATGATACTCATAAAAATACTGATAGAGGATTGCATATGGCCAATATGGCAGGAGTTAGAATGTTTATCATTTATGGACTGTTGGGAATTAATATTGAAAAAGAATATTTAGAAATTGATCCACGATATAATGACATTATTGATGAATACAACATTAATGTAGTTTATCAAAATGTACTTTTAAATTTTAGTGTTAAAAATAAAAAAATAATGATTACTACAAATGAAAAACAATCAATAAATATTAAGTTTAAATCACAAATATATACTTTAGAAAAAGAACTTGAATTGACAATTTAATGAAATTGCCCAAGTTAGCGATTTTTGATTGTGATGGAGTTATTACAAAAACAGCTCACCTTCATTATTTCGCTTGAAAACAAATTGCACTTGAAAAATTAGGTATAGATTTAGATGAAACTTATTTAGATATTTTTAGAGGTCTTTCAAGAATTGATAGTTTAAAAAAAATATTAGCAGCTTTTCCAGAGATTAAATTAACTAAAAAAGAAGAACAAGAATTTATTAATCTTAAAAATGATTATTATAAAGAATTAATTAAAGATAAAAATAATATTGAATTATTGACAAATACAGTTGAATTTATAAAGCAATTAAAAAAACAAAAAGTTTTAATTGCTTTAGCTTCAACAAGTCGCAATTCAAAAACTTTGTTAGAATTGTTTGAAATTGACAATTTGTTTGACTATATTGTTGATCCTGATGATATTGCCACTCACAAACCAAACCCTGAAATCTTTTTAAATGCTGCACAACATTTTAACATTAATCCCAGTGATTGTTGAGGGATTGAAGATGCCAATGTTGGAGTTGAAGCAATTAAAAGAGCAAATATGTTTTGTATTGGAATTGGTAGTAAGAGTGAAGTAGGTAATGCCGATATTGTATTTGACAATTGTGATCAATTAAATTTAGATGAAATTTTAAATCAATAATAAAAAAATCAAACTGTTTAATAAACAGTTTGATTTTTTATATTTTTATAATGTATAGAAAGATTTTTTATAAAATATGGTTCCAATATAGCCATAGGCAAATAGGGGGAAGTTTAAGGTTAACAGTTGGATAAAAGATAATCATTGCAAAACTGTAATGTTATGTTCTTGATCAATATTGTGTAGAATTCTTTGAGTCAATATTATATGAATAATAAATAATATTAAACTCACAAGTGAAATGATAATTAAAATTCATCAAAAATCAAATGGTTTTGTAACTGCCACAAATATTGTTCCCAAGATTAAACTTCCAGTTCATATACCCCCAAGTGCATAACCACCTTTAGTTACTTGTTCTGATTTATCAACTAATCTTGCCATATTTTACTTCCATTCTATATTTATTATAATGTAGCTGTTTTTAATTTAGATTTTTTTTCTTTTTTTGCTTCAAGTTTTTTTAAGTCTGCTTCTGTTGGAATATAGTTTGGATCGTATTTTTTAAATACAGGCATTTTTCCAAAGATAATTGATAAAATAATTGCCACAGAAGCATTAATAATATTGGCAATAAAGAACCACAAGTAACCTGTACCAGGTCAAGTTGTAACCCCATCAGCTTTAGAAGTGATTTGCACACTTAAGAATCCCAATCAACTACCATTTCCAATTGATTGAGCAGTAACTCCAGAGATTACAAGCAATTCTAATGAAATTGCTGCTGAAATTGATCCTGCCAAGAATGGGAATAAGTATTTTAGATTTACTCCATATAAAGCAGGTTCAGTAACTCCTAAATAAGCTGCTACAACTGATGATGAGCCAATTTCTTTAGCTTTTGGATCTTTACGATTTAAGATCATTCACCCAATTACAGCACTACCTTGACCAATTGCTTGGGCACAAACTGACATAAAGATGAAATCTCCTCCGTTATTGGCAACATTTTGAATCATTACTGCATTTAGTAAGTGATGCATTCCCGTAATTACAAGACCTGCATGCAATCCCCCAATTATAACAGCAAAGAAATATTTGGCAATTGAGTTTGTTAATGCTCATTTGAAAGCTAAACCAATTGCACTACCAACAATATAACCTGCTGGACCAATTAAGAATAATCCAATAGTGTAAGTGGCCAAAACTGTTACAGTTGGTACAGAAATTTGATTGATAACATTTGGACTAACTCTTTTAATCCAATTATTAATATAGGCTCCAATGACCCCAATTCCAATTGCTGGAATTACTTGAGACGTATAGGCTATTTTTCAAGGATATTTCATAAATCCTCAATCAAAACTAACATCTTTTCCAGCATTTTCAAGTTCTTTTACAATATCTCAAATCCATAAACTCTTAATATTGGTATCATTAAAGACGTCATAAACGTTTAACATTGGTGAAATTAACAGAGTTAATCCAACAATGATTCCCAGGATTTCGTCTGCTCCCATTTTTTTGAAGATACTTCAACAAATATGAACGGGTAGCCATCAAAAACAGGCTTGGGCTGGTATTCATAAAAATCCATTTAATCCATTCATAAATTGTGACATTGCAACCATACTTCATCCAACTAAAGGATTTCCATTTTCATCAAATCCTCTAAAGAATGTTTCACTAAAGGTTGCTTCAAAAATATTTCTTATTCCAAGTATAATACCCCCAGATACAAGGACTGGTACTATTGGAATAAAGATATCTGACATGTAATTTAAAAATCTTTTAAAGAAATTTTCTTTTTGATTTAGAATACCTTTTACATCACTTTTTGTAGATTTTTCTAAACCAAATCTTGCAATAAATTTATCATAAATTTTTGCAACATCAGTTCCAAAGACAATTTGATATTGACCTGAAGCTGTAAAAGCACCTTTTACTCCTTCAAGGTTTTTAATAATATCTTCTTTAATTAATGTACTGTCTTTTGGAACAATTCTAAGTCGAGTTAAACAGTGAGTTGAATATGATATGTTGTCTTTTCCTCCAAGTGATTGCATTAAAGTATCTAGATATTTATCATCAACAATATCTAATAATTTAACTTTAGCCATTATTTATTGATCATTGCAAAACTTGCAAAATCCTCATCTAATGTTTCAATCACTTTTGAGTCTTCTTCAAATGAAGTTCCATTTTCATTTAAAATTCCTACAACTTTTGTTTTTAAATATTCAACTTTAAGATACATTCTATCTCCTGACTCACCTCAAAGGATAACTCCATCCTTATCTACTGCAGGTTTTCCACTAGAATTTAGTACTGAGATGGAATAAGTTTCAACTATGTAAATAGCTTCTCGTTCTATATACTCATTACTATTTGCGGGTATTATTGAATTTTGATCTTTAATTTCTTTATAAACATCATCATATAAATCTTTTATATTGTCATATGCTTTTAGATCTTCTAAATTAATGTTTATAATTTCTTGTAATTTACCATCATCTTGCTTATATTTGACACTATAAACATCTCCCGTACAAGCAACTACAATTGCTGAACTGCTTGAAATTAGTGAAAAACTTGCCAATAATGTTAACAACTTTTTCAAAATATTTTTTTCCTTTCCTTGGTAACTTATACCTAATATTATTGTAAGAAACTAGGGGGTTTTTACAACAAGTAGTGTTTAAGGGGTTTTAATAAAAAAAAAAAAAAAATACCAATAAATAGGGTATTTTTGGAAAAACATTTTATTTATGAAATATAAATTTGTTGTATATACAAGCATTTAAACTATTTTTGAAAAACTTAATTCAAAATATTCTTGACGATAATGGCGTTCAAAGATTTCAATAATATCATTGTCCTTACTACATACAATTCCATAAACAACTGGAACTTTTTGAATATCATTATAGTTTAAGATAGTTTTATCAACTTCATTTGGAATTTCTAATTTAATATTGTTTATTTGATTATCCAATTCAATATTATTAAAATCAATGAAATCAATTAAACTATTTTTTATATGATCTAAGTTAATAGTTTTGAATTTTGATTTTAAAATAAAAGAATTGATATATAGAATAGATTCGTTTATATCATTATAAAAAATTTTTCGATAGCCATAATAATCTTCAATGTTATCAATTAAAATATAGTTATTTTTTTCAATAATGTTTTTTAAAATACTTAAGTCAATTTCACTAACTTCTTTTTGATTATGTTTATATTTTTTACCAATACTTGTCATTGTCACTCAATTAATATGTGGATTGATATAATAGCCACTACCTTTTTTTGCTTTAATAAATCCCTTGTGAAGTAATTTTGAAAGTTCAATTCTGGCTGTTTGACGTGAAGTTTTAAATTTAGTTGCCAAAAAGTTTTCACTTGGAAGTGGTTTTGAAAGATCTACTTTCTCATTTTGAATAATTTCCAATAGATATTGTTCAATAGTTTTATTTATATGTTGATCACTCATCTCATTTTTCACACTTTCTTTAATCATTACTTTTAGTTTAACATTGACTTAATAATAACCAAGTAGTTAAATGTTTTTTATTTAATAATGTTTAAGTAAATTAAAGGTTTATAATGTTAAAATAAACATAGAGAGGGTGATCTAGATGGAGATTAGTAATTATTTAAAATCAATTTATAAAGTCTTAAATGAATCTGGATGTACTCAAATAGAATTTTATGAATCTCAAGATGCCAAGTTTAATGCTAAAAATGGTTTTCGTGTCATTAAAGATGTATATAAAATTAGATATATGAATTCAAACTACAAATTTATTAATTTTTATTTAACTTTTAATAATAACAATCTAATATATCGCGCAAGTAACAGACAAACTGTTTCATTTGCAATTAATGCTGAAAACAAAACTAACCAAGAAATAAATGAAATTATTGAAATGTATTTAGAAAGAGATAGTCATTTAGGTTTTGATCCAATGGAGTTTTCACTACAATCCAGTCCTGTAAGATTTCTTGACAGTTTAGATCCCAAAGAAATAAATATCTATGTCGAAATCTTACGTTATAAAAACACCACACCACAATCTTCATCGATTAGTGATTTTATGTTTTTTGACAATTTCTTAACTTTTGAAACTGAATTTTTACCACTATTTCTGTAATAACAACTATGAGGAGTGATAAAAATGTATTATGAAAAAACTTGTTGTGTATGTAACGAACAAATTGATCCCAGAGAAGCTTGAAGTATTATTAAAATAAAATGATTGCTTCCAAGAAGAGAAATTCACCACAATGTTTATGTGCAATTAAAATGTATTGTAAATGACTTAGACACTGAGGACTTTAGAATGAGCCATCCTTTATTTGATATAACAATGTTTGTTAGAACCAAATGAAAAGGAGAATTTGAAACAACGTTAAATATTAACTATAACCAACCAATTTATGTTGAGGGTAAAAATTTAAATGAAAAAGTAGACCACCATGAAGTTGATCCAACTTTAAATAACCATAAAATCCAGCTAAATTTCTTTATGTATTTTGCAAAATTGACCAATTTTAAAGAATGATATCGAAATATGTTGTATTTTATGATGCCAATTTTAAATAAAATGTTAAAACTAAAAGAAGGCAAAAAAGCAATTGAAAGTAAATTCAAAAAAATCACTAAATACTTTGATTTTGATCACGTTTATGAAAATGTAACAGGATTAAAACGAATTAAATATAATTACAGTGTTTTTGAAAGATTAAATGATGAAGAATTTCAAAAATGTTATACCAATAAAGAAGTTGATTGTTTTACATTTAAGTTGTCTTCAATTGAAGCAATTTATACTAAAGTGGCACGAAAAGTGACAGATGATTATAAAACAATTGTAGCTCCTTACTTAGAAGCACGCAAAAATGCCAAATTTAAGCCAACTCGTGTAAGAGCATTTGAAATGTAATAGTAATTACATTTTTTTATTTATAAGATTTAATCTTATTTAACCAAAAGGGGCATAAAATTATGAAAAAATTATTATTAACTTTAACAACTGCAATTGTACCAATTACAACAATTACAACAGTAGTTTCTTGTTCTCCAGATGCAGAAGATTTATTTTTCAGAAATGCTGAAGTTATAGAAGAAGTGACAGATTTATTAAAATCAATTCCAAAATCTCAAACTTTAAAGGAATTTAAAAATGATATTGAAGATACTTTAAATCAATATCTTGAAACTAAAAATTTAACTAATAAAATGAAAGAATTTTATGTTGATGATTTATATTGAGTCTATACAAATAATTCAAAAAATAAAATAACACAAGATTCGTTTGTTCAGCAAGATTTTTCAACTGTCAATTATGTAGTTAAAGTTGATTTTGAAGAAAAAGATGGTTTAGAATGAGAAAGTGAAACTGAAGAATTTAGTATTTATAATACATCAATAAAATATGAAGAAAATAGACTACATTTTGATAATGCTTTAAATACTGTTGATCAGCGTTATGAATATGAAACTAATGAAAGTCTATTTGAATTAAAACAAGAAATCGTTGAAGAATTTAGTGAACAATTGGCAACAGAATTTAAAGACTCAAATGAAACTGCATATAATTTAATGTCAGGTGATTTTATTGCCGATTATCATCTTAAAGTTGAAATTGAAGGAATTGAATCTGTAAAAGATATTGATACTTCAAAAAGATATGATGTAAAATTTTTATCAGGAACAGCTGTTGATTTTGGTGATAACGATTTTATTTTAGAGGAAGTTAAATTTAAAAAAGATAATTAAAATAGAAAATAAGCACAAAAAAACATTCCATGGCTAAAAGGAATGTTTTTTATTATTTAAAATATCTATAACTTAATTGATCGCATCATATTTTAAAAAGTATTAATACGTTATTTAATATGATTTATCTGCAAAGTAATTAAGAGTATATCTATCTATATTATTTACTACGTCATTATAAACATTGGGAGGGCTTACAATAACTGCGTCTGCTAGATAACTAACAGACATATATAATATATCAAATAATAGTAAGAATAGCAATCATAATAAAAATATAAAATAATTTTTATGCTATAAAAAATGTTTTATAGCTTGGCGTGAATTAATTCTTGAGTATTTTTCTTGATAAATTACGTGATAAATATTTTCATTGGTAGTTATAAACATATAATTGGCTCATAATGTTCATAGCAAATCTTGATAATTAATACATAAATCCAATAAATCTAGTTCATTTTCATTTAAATAATTGATTTCAATTAACTTTTTAATAAATAATTGAATGGCATTTTGATCATCATTGCAAGTTTCTGTAATAAAACTTGCAATATCAAAGAATTTATCATTTAGCATTACATAATCATAATCAATAAACATAATTTTGTCATTGTTATGTAAGATATTGCCAGGAACTAAATCATTGTGACTAATAGTTTTTGCTAAACTTTGTAGTTGATCCAATTGACTACTAATCATTTGATATTTTTCTAACAATAATTTGTCTTTAACTTCTTGATTATGAAAGAAAAAATCTAAAAATTGTTGATAACTAAATGTTTTGATATTATTTTGATTTATTTTGATATTGTGAAAATCAACTATTGCTTGAACAATTAAATTGATTAATTTTTCATCAAGTTGGCAGTTTTCGATATTTTCAAAACCAATTAAAATTTTAAATTTTGAGACTAAATGATCATTTTCAAAATGAAAAGCTCTCGGTTTAACCATAATTGTTTGACTATTAAGTAAAAATTCTAATAAAACATTGGCTTCATTTTGTTTGTCTAAATACATTTCAGTATGACTTAAAGATTGTTTAATAACATCAAGACCTTCGACTTTAATATCATTTGTTAATCCTTTAAATTCCATATTTATCACCTCTATTTTAAGTTATTATATATTAATAAAGGGTGAAAAGAATTTATGAAAACAATTTGAATAGCAACTAATAATCCTTCAAAAGTTAAGGAATTTAAATATTTATTACCAGAATATGAAATTAAAACTTTAAATGATATTGATCCCAATATCGATATTCCTGAAGATGGAGCAACTTTTGAAGAAAATGCTTTAATTAAAGCAAGATATTTAAAAGATAAAGTTAAAGGAATCATCCTTGCAGATGATTCAGGCTTGTGTATTGAAAGTTTAAATAATTTTCCAGGAATCTATAGTGCTCGTTGAGCAAAACCAGAAACTGATTGAATTAAAATTGTTGACTTATTACTTGCAAAAATGAAAGAAGAAGGTTTAACAGATATTGATCAAAGAAAAGCGTATTTTAATTCAACAATTGCTTTAATTGATACAAAAAATAACATTGAAAAGTTATTTAGTTTTCAAGTTCATGGCCATATTTTAGATAAACAATATATTCAAAATGGCTTTGCATATGACACAATTTTTCGTCCACTAGGAAAAGAAATTACTTTTTCACAAATGAATTTTGAAGAAAAACAAACAATGTCTCACCGATTTGGTGTTATTAAACAAGTTAAAGAATATCTTGATAAAATGTAATTATTAAATGCTTTAGTATGAAAAAAAAGATTAATTAAGTTTTTATAAATATAACAATTATTTTTAGAAAAAAAGAAATAAAACTTTCTTTTTTTTTTTTTTTTTTATGATTTTCTTGTAATGTAACTTTACTTAGTTTATATCTACTTTAGTTTTAAGTTTTTAAAAAGGTTACATTATAGATTTTTTAGCATTTTTAAGAAAAATTTACTGGTTATTCTATTAAAAAAAATATTTTAAAATATAATGATTTAGAAAAGGAAAGATGTGAGAATGAAAGCTATTAAGGAATTTTTATTAAATACATTAAAATTTGATAATTCAGATATCAATAAAAAAATTGCAAAAAATTTACTTGAATCATACAATACTGATAAGTATTTAAGTCTCAAAGAATTATCTTTAAAATCATATTGTTCAGAATCAGCAATTACAAAATTTTGTAAAAAAATAGAGCTTAGTGGTTATAAAGAATTAATTATTTGTTTACAAATTGAAAAAGAAAAGTATTTAAGAAATAATGTTGAAAATATATCATTTGGTCAAAATTATATTTTTGATTATCTTGATTTTATTAAATCAGAAATTACATTAAATAGACAGTGAATTGAAAACTTTAAAATTTCTTTACAAGAAAAAAAGAAATTGTATATTTTTTCGTGCTATCAGTTAATGGATATTGCTAATTTTTTTAGAGAGTATAGTGAATTTAAAGGCACTAGGACTATTTTTTCAGCTATTAGACATTTTGAAGGTAGAAGTATACAAAATGCTATTAGTGAAAACAATTCAATAATTCTTATTTTTTTAAGTGGACAAGATAATAATTGATTAATTGATGAAATATATAGTGTTATTAAAAAAAATAGAAACAGTAAAGATATTTATATTATTTCTTCTAAGTCTCAAAGTAATAAAATAGAGCAAAAAAATTTATATCAATTAAATTCTTATAAAATGTATTCTGGATATGAGTATAGAAGAATATATTTGGATATATTGTGTTTAACAATATTTGAAGACTATAAAAGAATTTAATTTCCAAATTGGAAAGTAGAATACTATTTTAAAATACCTATAAATACTATGTTTTTTAATAGTATTTTTTTTATGCCTTATTTACTAGCTCTTATTTAAATAATAAAATTTGCTAATTTTCTATTGAAACTAAATAATAAATTTGAACTATAGTTTTATAGTCAAATAGAGAGGGAAAAAATGAAATTTTCAAAGAAGTTTACATTTGGTGCAGCTATAAGTACAATTCAAACTGAGGGTTTAGGTATCACAAATAGAGGACTAACTACATTTGATAAATATTATAGTGAGCATCCAGAAAAATTTTTTAATAATGATGGTCCAGATATTACAGTTGATATCACTAGACATTATGAAGAAGATATAAAAAAGTGAGCTGAGTTAAAATTGGAATCAATACGTTTTGGTTTTTCATGATCCAGATTATTTCCTGATGGAGATAATTTAGATTATGATGCAGTAGCTTATTATAAAGATTTTTTAGTTAAGTTAAAGCAAAATAATATTGAAGCTTTTATGACACTATTTCACTTTGATATGCCGTTATGAGCTCATGAGTTAGGTGGATGATCTTCTAGAATAGTTATAGATAAGTTTGTAAAATTTGCAAAATTTGTATTTGAAGAATATCACACTCTTGTTGCAAAGTTTGTTACATTTAATGAACCTTTAGTTCCTATAATGGGAGGATATTTATATGATGGTCATTATCCTGGAATCGTTGATTTTAAAGAGGCAATTTCTCAATTTTATGGTTTAACACTGGCCCATGCAAAAACAACAGAATTATTTTATTCTTTAAATATTAAGGATTCAGAAATTGGAATTGTTTTTGATTGAAATATTACAATTCCAAAAAATGAAGATGAAAATAATTTATATGCAGCAAAAGTACATGATGCATTTACAAATAGAGGGCCTTTAAATATTTTAGTAAAAGGAAAAATTGATGATTTTTTAATTAAAATCCTTAAAGATGAAAAAGTTTTACCAGATGTTCAAGAGGGAGACTTAAAAATAATTGAAGAAACTAAAATTGATTTTTTGGGTATAAATTATTATTTTCCAAAAAGAGTTGAATTTGATCATACAAGTAATTCAAAATATACGTTATTTAAAATTAAACCATATTTACCAAGTGATGCTCGAATGAATGTACATAGAGGATGAGAAATTTATCCAGAATCACTATATTTAATTGGACAATATATTAAAGAAGAATTTAATAATATTCCTTGATATATTGCAGAAAATGGTATGGGTGTTGAAAATGAAACGCGTTTTAAAGACAAAAATGGTTTAATTGAAGATGATTATCGTATTGAATTTTATACTGAACACTTAGAATCTTTAAGTAAAACAATTCAAGAAGGTTCAAATTGTTTTGGTTATCATGTTTGATCTGCTATTGATTGTTGAAGTTTTAGAAATGGATTTAAAAATAGATATGGTTTAATAGGAGTTGATATTGAAACTCAAGAAAGATATTTTAAAAAATCTTCTTGATGATTCAGAGACTTAATTTTGGAGAAAAATGGAAAATAATCATAAATTCGTTTTTGATGTTGGTGGTTCATCAATAAAATATATTCATTTTGATGATATGGATATTGAAATAGAAAAACAAGAAATTGAGTATGAAGGATTTAAAAAAGAAGAGAAGAAAGAATTAAGATATATTTTAAATTTAATTTTAAATAAAATTAAAAATATTGAATTTAAATTTGATCTTGGTATTGCATTACCTGGAATAATTGATAATACAAATTATTTGATTAAAACTGATTCAACAATTATAGATGTAAATATTAAAATTAATGATTTTTTTTCTAATATTAAAAATATTAATAAATTAATAATTGAAAATGATGCAAAGGCAGCTGCCTTTGCTGAATTTAAAGTGAGAAACTTAAAAGACCAAAGTTTGTCTAATCTAGTACATGTTACCATTGGTACTGCAATAGGCGGAGGCATTATTATTAATAAAAAAATATATTCAGGTACTAAAAAATATGCAGGAGAATTATCAAAATTATTTTCAACTATTTATGATGATAATTCAACCGTATATGAGGATATTTCAACTACTCAAAATTGTCTTAGATATAAGAGAAAAGAAATTAATGGTATAGAATTAATGAATTTATATATTGATAATGAACCAGCTGCTATTGAAATAGTAAATGAATGAATTAATAAATTATCCAAGTTTCTTCTAAATTTAGACTACTTGTATGCCCCTGATTTAATAACTATTGGGGGTGGAATTTGTAATAATGAATTATTCATTAGTACATTATTTAAAAAGTATTATGAAAATAGAATTGAAAAAAATATATTTAGTTCTAAAGTAGAAAAAGCACATTTTTTTAATGATGCAGGATGTTATGGAATTAAATATTTATTGGATAATGAGTTATAGAAAGGATTTAAATGAATTTAAAAGTATATGCTCCAGTTGATGGAGAAATTGATTTAATTGATAAATTAAATGATGGCGTATTTAGTGAAAAAATGTTAGGTGATGGTTTTTATATAAAGCCAGATAATGACGAATTTTATTCACCTTTGGATAATTCAAAAGTTAAATTAATCTTTGATACTAAACATGCAATATTTTTTGAAGGACCAAGTGGCTCATCGTTATTAATGCATATAGGTTTAGATACAGTAAAATTAAATGGTGAACCTTTTGAAATAGCTGTAAAAGTTGATCAAAAAATTAATTTAGATACTAAAATTGTTCAAGTTAATAGAGAACAAATTGAAAGTAATGGTTTAAGTGTATTGACTCCAATAGTTATTGACTATCAAGGAGAAGAAAAATGTGTTTTTAAATTAACAACAAAAAATAAAAAAGTTAAGCGTGGAGAATTAATTGGAGAATTTGTTTTAACTGATAATAAAACTGAAAAAAAAGAGATTTCTGATATTAAAAATTTATTTTTAGGTGAAAATAGTTATGTAAGTAATTCAAGAGAAATTAATAAATTAGTTGGTGGAAATAGCAATTATAGTGAAGTCTATAATTGTATGACAAGACTAAGATTTAAAGTATATGATAAGAACCTTGTAGATGAAAAGAAAATTAGTAAATTAGATTTTGTTAAAGGGTTAATATGAAGTGATAATGAATTACAAATTGTAATTGGTCAAGATGTTTATAGATATAAAGACCAAATTATTTTGTTAAATTCATCATCTGCTGAATTTGATTTTGAAAATAATAGTATAAAAAAACAAACAGTAGGGAAAAGAATTCTACAATGTTTATCTGGAATTATGGTACCAAATTTACCAGTCTTGATTGTAGGGGGGCTATATTTGGGAATTGTATCTCTATTTAAACAGTTTGGTTGAATGCCAAATATTTCTTTTGGTGTTCCTGGAGAAGGACAAATAAGTATATGAGATGCGGGACCATTATGAGGAACACTGCAAGTAACTTCAGAATTAACATTAAAATTTTTAGCTATATTTGTGGCAATTAATACTGCAAAATATTTTAATTGAAATATTCATCTAGCATTATTAATTTCAATAATGGTTGCAAATCCATTTTTATTTGATGGAGGAAATACAGATGGAGGTAATAGTTTTGGAGTTCAATGAATATTATTTGCAACTGGTATTAATCCAGATCATGAAATTTTAGGAGGATTGGCTTATATTTCAGTTTTTGCCTATACAGCCAAGTTTTTTCCACACATATTTGGAATAATAATTGCTGTAAAATGAGATGCTTGATTAAAAACAAAAATTAATCCTAAGGTAGATTTAATATTTAGGCCATTTCTAGTAGTTGTACCAACTGTATTTTTAATACTATTTATTATAGGACCATTATGATATATTTTAGAACAATTATTAGGATTACTATTTATTTATACAGTAGGTACATTACCATTTGGAATTGGTGCAGGTTTCTTTGCAGCACTCTGACAAATTGCAGTTGCATTTGGTTTACATTTAGCATTAGGAAATATTAATGGTTTAATGGCTGAAAGACAAGCTGGGTATGGTTACTTAGGGCCAGGAAGTTCATTATCAGTTTGAGCACAAGTTGGAGCTATAATTATTGTGGCTATTATGTCTAAAAACGCGAAGTTAAAAAGACAAGCAATTAGTACAATTCCAGGGGGTATCCTAGGAATTACAGAACCAATTGTATATGGTATTAATCTACCAAAATTTAGACCATTTCTTGCCGGTATATTTGGGGCTTTCATAGCAGGTAGTTTTGCTGGAGCAGTTGGTGTAACTTCAAGAGTTTGATCTGGAATGGGAATATTTGAAATTATAGGTTTTATGTCAGATCCAGTATATATTGGAAATTCAAAACCACCAGAATTCTTATTATCAAATACAACTAATGGTATTTTATATATTGTTGCTTGTTTAGTTGCATTAGGAAGTTCAATGTTAATATGTATGTTTATGTATCGTGATAGAATTTCTGAAATAAGAATGACAAAATCAATTAATAATAAAATTTATAAAATAATTATTGCAAATAATCCAAAAATGGATAAAGAACAAAAATTAAAATTAAAAGTTCAATTAGCTGAAATTGCTAATATGATTGATAAAGAAATTTTGACAGAAATTAAGAATTTAGAGAAAAATTTAATATCAAGAATTAAAATAGTTGATAAGATTGATTATTTAAATGAATTAAAAACTAAAAAGACTGAAATTCTAAAAGTAAAGGGTAAAAAATTTGCTTTAAAAAATAATGAGCTTAAAATAACTCAAATTTATAAACAAATTGAAAATTTAAAATATATAACTCAAATTGAAGTAATGGAAAATAAATTAGTTGAATTAGAAAAAACAATTAAGTTAGAAACTTTAAATAAATATCAAGATAACTTTATTAAAAAGGCAGATGAAATTTATAAAAAAATATTCAATATTTACAATGTAAAAAAATCAATTGATTTAGAACCACAATTGTATAATGCAGTTCACTCTTTAGATATTTCATTTAACATAATTACAGCAAAAAATGAAACTATCGATTTAAATAAGACATTGAAAAAAACTAAATTAGAGAATAATAATAAATTGAAAATGTTATAAAAATTAGATAAGTCCTAGCAAAATAGGAAGAATAAACAAAGCATGACAATGATTAAATAGTTAATCATTGTCCTTTTTAATATATAATTTAAATTTTGCATATAAAAACTTGATTTTGATATTAGAATAGTAAAATTTATTTTGTTTTTTCATATTTAGCATTATCAAAAGCTCTTTCAAGAGCTTTTTTATAGTTTCATAATATTTTTGACCTTAAAAAACAACCTTCTTTTTTGAAATTTTATAATAACGAATTGATAATATGAATATTATATTAGGGTTATTCTTTTTCCTATTTTTTTATATAGTTATAGTTTATAGTAGAAGAAAAATGAGTTTACTAAATTTTTAAAAGTTAATTAAATAAAAAATTGTTATTATATTTTTGTTAAGAAATATTTTGTATTTCTTCAATATATTAAAAATTAGAAAGGCAATTTTTAAATGAAAAAAAATCAAAATAAAAATAACACTAAAAATTTACTTAAAAAACATAATAAAATAATTAAAACATTTTTTAAAACTAATTTTCTTACTTTATTATCATTTCTAATAGATCAAATTATTTTTGCAACAACTTTAGTTTTATTTATTTTAAATTTAGTATTAAAAGAAAGCAATGACATAATATCATTCTCAGTTGTTGGGGGAAGTATTTTTCTTCTTCTAAAATTTACTTATACTAATTGATTTGCAAAAAATCAATATTTTAAAGCAATTTATATTTTTGATTACAATTTAAAATTAGAAAATCATAAATTTAAAAATCAAAGATGTACATCATTTACACCAATTTGATTTTGAATATATATTATTGCAGCTAACTTTACTACAGTTGTATTTATAAATTTTGAATTGAGTAATGTATTATCATCAAGTCCAGTAATGGCTGCAATTTTAGAATCAATGTTAAATGTTTTACTATTGCCTTCATTCTTAAATTCTTTCCAAAAATTAGCACAATCTAATCAAGATGTTGAAGCCAACTATAAAAATTTAATCAAAACTCAATATTTTTCAAATGAGTCATTATTTGAAGATGCAAAATTTGCAGATCATTATTTAAATGTTGGTTTTCCAAAAAATAACTTAGTATCTAAAAATGGATTATTTATTTTTACTAATAAAAAAGATTTAACTGAAAAAGAAATTAGTGAAATAAAAAAAGTTAATGAAAAAGTATTAGATGATTATAAGAAAATTTGGGCAAACTATTATGAATTATTAGAACAAAGCTCAATGCTTGAATTTTCAAAATTTAAGTCAAAATCTTTATTTTGAATTGAAAGAATATATGATCATATATTCTTAGATTTCTTTAATATTTAATTTAATGGAAAAAACAAAAATTATTTAAACCCCTTATTTATTGGGGTTTATTTTTATCTCTATTTTTGATATAATAAATTTATATTTTTTTGGGGGATAACAAATTATGGCAATTAAAAGATTTGAAAAATCACCATTGTATGTAGAAATAATGTCAAATGGACAAGTAGTCTATGAACCATATTATAACTATTTATTAGATGTTTTTGAAAAAGAACCAGAAAACAGAAAATACTTTTATGATGCAAAAATTGCAGATAAAGCAACAGAAGAAATGTTGCCAAGAACTAAAATTAGTGTCGAACAAGCACATACAGTTATGAATCAATTAAATGCTCTTGATTGAGAGAAAAATTTAATTGAAATTGGTTTTTTATCAAATAAAGAAGAAAATTAATGGAGGGTTATGGCTCTCTTTTTATTTGAAAGGATGAATTAAAGTTATGAGAAAAATAAATATTATTTTATTTGAACCAGAAATTGCAGATAATGTTGGAGCTATTATGCGTACATGTGCTTTAACTAATGCAAAATTACATTTGATTGAACCATTTGGTTTTATTTTTGATAAAAGAAATTTTGCACGCAGTAGTGCAAATAACTTTGAAGGTTGTGAATATGTTCGCTATGATGATTGACAAGATTTTGTTGATCAAAATCCAAATGCTAATATTTTTTGTATGACTCGTTATGGTAAAAAACCAATTAGTGATTTTAATTTTGCACCAATTAATGAAGAAGTTTTTATTATGTTTGGTAAAGAATCAACTGGAATTCCAAAAGAGATTTTAAAAGCAAATCTTGAAAAATGCTTTAGAATTCCAATGGTAGCCTCTGGAAGAAGTTTAAATATTGCCAATAGTGTAGGAATTGCAACATACGAAGTTTTACGTCAATGAGATTATTTAGATTTAAGTCAAGTTGAAGTTGAAAAGGGTCAAGACTATTTAGATAAATAAAATGTTTATAAGACATTTGTCTATATAATAAATTAAGGAAATGAGGTACAGATTTTATGAAATTTAGTGATTTTGGATTTAAAAAGTTTTTAAATGATGCATTAGATAAAATTGGTTTTTCAAAACCAACAGGAATTCAACAAAAAGTTATTCCCTTATTAAAAAAACACAAATCAGTAATTGCTCAATCTCATACTGGAACTGGAAAAACTCATGCCTTTTTATTACCAATTTTAAATAATTTAGATTATTCAAGTAATAAAGTTCAATGTTTAATAATCACACCAACAAGAGAATTGGCACGTCAAATTTATGCCAATATTAAAGAACTTTTAGCATTTAATCCAGAGGCTACAAGTGCAATTTATGTTGGAGGAGATGATGTTGAAAAACATCAAGATGGTTTAAAAAATAAACAACCAATGATTGTTGTAGGAACACCAACAAGATTAAGAGGTTTATATGATACCAATTATTTACAATTAACAACGACCAATTATGTTGTAATTGATGAATGTGACATGATTTTTGATTTAGGTTTTATTGATGATGTAGACTTTATGATTTCAAAAATTAATAAACAAGCAAATATCTCTTTATTTTCTGCCACAATTAATAATGCTATTAAACCTTTTCTAACAAAATATTTATCTGGAAGTGTCTTTATTGAAAATATGGCCGATAAACCAAGTAATAAAAATATTGAACATATTTTAGTATGGACAAAAAATCGTCAAAATAAAGAACTTATTAATTTAATTATTAGAAAAATAAATCCATATGTTGCTATGATTTTTGTTAATAGAAAAGATCAAATTAAAGAAATAATTGGTTGATTAAATGAAGCTGGTATTAAAAATGTTGGTGAATTGCATGGAGATTTAGATCCAAGACAAAGAACAAACATGCAAAAAAGAATTCAAAATATGGAATTCAAATGAATTGTTGCCAGTGATGTTGCTGCAAGAGGAATTGATATTGATGGAGTAAGTCATATTATTTCAATTGATTTACCACGAGAATTGGACTATTACATTCACAGAAGTGGACGAACTGGAAGAAATAATTATACTGGGCAAAGTTATGTCTTATTTAATTCAACAAATCAACATCAAATTGATGAATTAAAATCAATGGGAATTGAGTTTTCAAATAAAAAGTTAGCCAATAATGATTTGGTAGATATTAATCCAAAAGTTAAGAAAAAAATTATTGATCCCAATAATCCTGTTGCTGTAGAAGAACAAAAAATAATTAGTAAATATAAAAAACAACCTGTAAAACCAGGATATAAAAAGAAAAGAAAAGCAGAAATTGATAAGCTTAAAAAAGATGTTAGAAGAAAACATATTAAAGAATCAATTGCAAAAATTAAAAAAGAAAAATATAAAAAACGTAGAGAAGAACTATTTGATTAAAAATGAACTTTTTTAAAAGTTCATTTTTAAATTTATAAGTTTATTTTAGTAGTATTTATTGTATTAATTTCTATATTAATTAAATATAAAATTTCTAAATATATAAATAATTTTTGGAAAAAATTACCATTTAAGATAAAATTTAAATAGGGTTTGTCAGATTCTCAAAATATTTTTAATTATAATATTTTGGCTGGCAGGGCGGGTATGTTGAAAGAAAGGTAAAAAATATGTTCAAATTATTAAGTTTAATTGGAGCTTTAGGACTTAGTGCAAGTTCAGGAGTTATTTTAACTCAAGGAGTTATGAATAATCAAAATTATATGGAAACTGATTTCTATTGAGAAGAAGGACCATATGGAATAACAGAAGATGAAGAAATTGAAACTAATTTAATTGCAAATTTTGTAAAAGAATTAGCAATCTTTTTAGAAGAAAATAATCAAGAATTACAAAATATAACTGATGCAAAAATAAGATTAATGTCAACAGCAGAATCAACAGGACAAACTGGTAACATTGTAAGAATGCTAGTTGACTTAATTGAAAATGGTGGAGAAATTGTTTCAGAGACATATCAAGCAAAACATGTAGAAGCAGGAAATTATTCAGTTAAATATTTATTAAACTATGTTTTACCAGATGGTTCTGAAAGACAAGTTAATTTAAATACTTATCCTACTTTATTTAATCAATATCAATTAGAAAATGGTGCTTGAAGACTTACTTTGGAATTTGAATATGTTGAGAAAGATATTAATGAAACTGAAGATCAATTTATTTCAAATATTGAATTACCAGATTTTGGAGTTCACTTCTATACACATCAAATTATAGATATGTTTAATAATCATGAACCATTTAATAATTCAGTAAAAGCAGTAATTGAAAAGCAAAAAGAAGTTAAATTAAAAGATATTCATTCAGTTAATGCATATAAAGCTATAAAAACTGAAGATTCATTTGCAATTGGTGATCAATATGATGTAATGGATTTAATTGAAGATGAATATTTATATATTTCATTTGAATCAAATAGTATTAGTGGAACATATAATATGTTAATTAAAAATGTTGATTTAAAATAATTTAATGTTTTAAAAAAATATTGAAAATAACTCTTACTTGGGAGTTATTTTTTTTATTTAATTGATATATCACTTGGTTATATCAACTTATTGTTTTATAATCATAATGATTTTTTTAAAGGGGAATAACAAAACATGGATATTACAGAAAGAATTAAAAAACTTATTGAAGCCATTTCATACCAAGTTTATGAAAAAGAAACTATTTTTAGATTAGCAATGTTGGCATTACTAGGAGAAGAGTCAATTTTCTTATTAGGAAAACCAGGAATTGCCAAGTCATTGATTTCACGTAGGATGAAATTTGCCATTAAAAACGGAACAAATTTTGAATATTTAATGTCAAAATTCTCAACACCAGAAGAAATTTATGGCCCAATTGACTTAAGACTTTTAAAAGATGGTAAATATGTGCGTGTGGTTGATGGTTATCTTCCAGCTTCAAATATTGGTTTTTTAGATGAAATTTGAAAAGCTGGACCAAGTATTCAAAATACATTACTAACAATTATTAACGAAAAAATCTTTAGAAATGGTGGAAAAGATATTAAAGTTCCATTAAAACTTTTAATATCTGCTTCCAATGAATTACCTGCAGAAGGTGAAGGATTAGAAGCCTTATTTGACCGTTTTATTATTAGATACATTGCAGAAGGTTTAAAAGAAAATGATAATTTTGAACAATTGTTAGATGGAGAATCATCACTTGATGTTGAAGTAGATCCACGTCTTCAAATTTCAATTGAAGAACTTGAAGCATGAAAAAAACAAGTTCGTCAAGTAAGAATTAGTCGTAAATCACTTGATTTTATTCATTATTTTAGAAAAAAAATGAATGCAGAAACTCATGGTGAAGCTTATATTTCTGACCGTAGATGAAAGAAAATTTCAGGTTTAATGAAAACAAGTGCTTTTTATAATGGACGTGCAGAAACAGATATTCCCGATTTATTTGTAATTCCTTATTGTATTTGAGATAACGAAGAACAAGATGAACAGTATACACAAATTTTTTATTCTGCCTTTTTAGAACAATTTGGATTAGAATGAAGAAATGAAAAAAGAAATCTATTAAATCAACTTGATGCTATGAATGGCCAAATTGGACAAGTTGAAGCTCAATTTTTAAGATTAACTCCGTATGATTCACCATTTAAAGGAAATTTAAAAGGAACATATTATTTAATTAACTTCACTGATGGGGGAGACGAATACAGAGTTTGCTTTATATCAGCAGCTGATTGAAACAAAATCTCAAATCTTCCAAGTGAATCATTTGAAATTGATTTACATTTTGGACCAAATTTAAATAAGTATGTTGGAAGTCAAAAAATGCAAGTTAAAGCTTACAAATCAGATCAAATCTTATTTGTAGCTGAAAACAAACGTTATCAAATTCAAAATGATAATCCTACAGAATTTAATAACCAAATGGTTGGATTAAGTCAACAAGTGGCAGAAATTGAAAAACAAGTTAAAGAAGTTTCTGCAAAAATGTTTAAAGAATATAAAAAATATACAAATATGAATTGTGTTTTCTTTGAAGATATTTATGATGAAAAAATTGCAGAAGCATTTGATACAGTATCTAAAAAGAAAAAAGCAAAAAATGATGCATTAGATGCAGATGCAGAAAGTTTTAATCAACAAGAACAAGAACGTAATGCTTTAGCTGAAGCAGATCTTGAATTTGGAATTTAATAACTAAATATTTTAAAAGAAGGTGATTATTATGCAATTTGATATGGACAAACCGGTCAATGAAATTAAAAAAGAAATTGAACGTTTAAGACAAAAAGATTTACATAATAGTGCCTTTTTAGCATTTAAAAAGGATCACGAATATGCAGCAGAACAGTTGGATGACAAAATCAACAATTTTTATAGTGCTTCAAGTATGTCAACAATTTCTCAAATTAAATTGCCAGAACCCATTAGAAAAGAAATCATTTACTATAACTATGTTTCAGATAACTTTGATGAAGTTGAATTTGCCAAAAAATTAAACTTTATTCAAGAAAAACTTGTTGAATTTGATTCACCATTTTCAACTTACATTGATACAATGCGTTGAAAAATTGAAAATGGTTATTTTGAATTAAAGGGAAGAGATTGATTAACAGAGTTTTTTAGAACTTGAACCTTTATGTTAACTAAAAGAATCCTTGATTTTCGTTTAAAAACAGTTGAAGATTTGCGATATAACTATTTAGTTGAAATTTATGCCATTATTAAAAACTATGGTAAATATGCCAAAATTTATAAAACAATGTATGATGTTTTTGGCAAGATTGCCAATGTTGAAGATGAATTAAAAAACCAAAATATTGAATCAATTTCAAGATTTGCAGAATTTTTATATAAAGATCCCAGTATTTTAAGAATTGCTGAACTTTTAGGACGACTAAATGGTGAAGATGATATTATGGAAGTCAATATTACAGAGCAAATTACAACTTATCCTACTCAAGTAAAGTTACCTTACAACCCTGAAGAATTAGTAGGGGTTACCATGTCAAAAGACATCGAAAGATTATTACCAATGGAATTGGCAAATTTATTTGATCCTGAATTAGAAATTGTGTTTTATAAAAAGTTTGTTGAATCACAATTACAAGCATTCTTATTTGAATCAAATGAAACTATTATTGAACATGAAATTGAAGAAGTTGAATATGAAGCACCAATTCCTTTAGAACAAGGTAAATTTATTATTTGTATTGATACTTCAAGTTCAATGGAGGGCGCAGGAGAATATATTGCTAAATCTTTGGCAATCGCTGTTGCCAAAGTGGCGTTAAAAGAAAATCGAGATTTAGTCTTTGTAAACTTTGCCAATCAACATGTTGATGAATTTGAAGTCAATGGAAGAACTGTAAATATTCAAAAAATGTTAGAGTTTTTAGCAAAATCTTTCTACGGAAGAACAAATTCAAAACCAGCTTTTCAAAAAGTAATTGATAAAATGAATTCAGAAAATTATCGTCGTGCAGATTTATTAATGATTTCTGACTTTATGATGGACTCATTGCCAAATTCAACTAGAGTAAAGATTGCAGATTTAAAAGATAACTACAATCGTTTCCATTCATTGGTTGTAGGAACAATGCCCAATGTTGAAACTCAGGATGTCTTTGATAATGTTATGTATTATGATCCAAATGATCCTTATTCAACTCAACAAATTGTTAAATCTTTAAATGAAACATTACGTGATTTACGTGAATTAAAAGATGAAGAAGCAGCTTATCGAGATGAGCAAATTTCTGAATTAAATAAGATTCGTGATAAAAAACGTATGCGTGATGTTCACAAAGATAGTCCTAAATCTAAAAAATTGGAAAAAGCAAAACAAAAAGCCAAAGATCTTGAAAAGAAACGTCAGAATTTATATGGAAATTAAGGAGAATTATACTTATGGAAGTTAGAGAAAAAGCCAATATATTAATGGTTTATTTAAATAAAGATGAAGAACTAATTACATCACTTCAAGAAGTTATTAGAAAATATATGTTAATTGATGCAAAAGTTTCGGGGCATGGTTTTTTTAATAGAATTGAATATGGTATTTTAACTCAATCAGATCCAATTTTCTTTTCAAAAAATTTAGTTGAAAAATTTGTAACTTCAACAATTTTATATGGAGTAATTGATAATCGTGAATTATCTTTAAATATCAATGCAATTGATGAAGATAAAACAGCTCATTTAGGTAAGCTAATTTCAGCCCATTGTGAATTAGAAACAATTATTATTTTAGATATTTGAAAAACTGAATAGTATAAAAAGCATAACTTTATTTCAAAGTTATGCTTTTTTTATAATTTAATATTTTTTTTATTATATAAAACAACTTTTATATAAAAGTGAAATTTGATTATCTTCTATATCATTTTAATATAAGGAGAATAAGAAGTATGTTTAAGAAATTAGACGATAAAAAGAAAAAGATTTCATTTTATACCACTCTTGGAATAATACTTAGCTATATACTTTTAAATTTTGGACTTTTAATTCCTGGACCTGGAGTTGAAAGTTTAAAATTTATTAATAGTGTTGAAAAAAACATGAAAAAAGTTATGCCAAAAGGTAAGTTTGTTCTAGATGGAGAAGACAAATTATATTCAGCAATTATGAATGTTTCGATTAGAAGTTCATATATTTCAGATATTAAATCAACAATTAATTATAATGATATATCTGCAAATGTTGAAAAACAAGTTGAAGAATATACAGATTTTGCAAATCAATGATTTGATAATAAATGGGGTCAAGCTATTGAACAAAAACAAAATATCGATTTATATGATGTGGGTATGGATATTATTGAATATGATATGGCAATTGCAGAAAAATATCACAACTATGGATTAGTAAATCCAGGAATCACTTGATTATTTAAAGGCGGATTTAAAGATGCCTTTAGTAAAGATTTTTATAGTTATGTATTAAAAATGCAAACTTTTATTGACCAAGAAACATATGAACAGTTGTTATCATGAACTGGTCCAGGATTAACTGGAATGGATGTGCAACATTCAACTTCATGATATATCGTAAATAATAAAGTTTGATTCTTTAATCAACAAATTGAATCAATCAAATATGCTCTTACAGCAGTACCAACTCATTCACCATTTATTAATAAAGATTTAACAGTTGACAATATTAGTGAACATTTAGATGTTGATGATTTCTATCATCCCAATTTTACTTCAGGAGTAAATCAAATGAGAGCTGCAATTGTCTTTCTATTTTGACAACCATTTTTAATTGCAGGTGCAATTATTATTATGTGAAATACTAAACCAGCTAAAAAAGTAAAAGAAACAAAAGTAAAAACAGTTAAAAAGGAGGTTAAAAAATAATGAAAAAATTATTAGCATTTTTATCTTCAGTAAGTATTGCAACTCCAATTGCAATTAATGTTGTGGCATGTGTTCCTCAAGATAAAAATCTATTAGATCCTCTTGCCTTAAAAAATATTGGAACTGATATTGATACATCAAAAGCAGTTGATACAAGTATTAAGGGCCAAAAGATTACAAACTTCTTTAATTTAGGAGATAGTTTAAGTGATACTGGTGGAAAAGAATTAGTAGATTTTGAAAAAAGTGGAGGTAAATCTAAAACTGTTTTGGCAGGTCTTTATGATCAAACCTATAAATCATTTTCAAATGGAGCTCCAGCGGGTGCTGTTTTAAATGACTTATTGGGATTTGAGCAAATGAATGCAGGAACAGAATGAACTCAAACAATTACAAGAGAAGCACAACAAAGAAACTTCTCAATTGGGGGAGCAACTGTTTCAAATCCATTACTTTTAAGTTCAAAAACTGGCTATGTTAGTCTTGAAAAGCAAGCAAGAGCTCTTGTTGCTAAACAAAAATTAAATAAAGATGATTTAGTTTATATTGATATTGGGGGAAATGACTTGTTTGTAATTGCGATTACAATGATTGCACAAGAAGCAGGGATTCCAATTCAATTAGTTCAATCAGCAGAAGAAATTTTAAAAGCAGCA
This sequence comes from Spiroplasma culicicola AES-1, assembly GCF_000565175.1. Lineage (NCBI taxonomy): Bacteria > Bacillati > Mycoplasmatota > Mollicutes > Entomoplasmatales > Spiroplasmataceae > Spiroplasma > Spiroplasma culicicola. Next base: position 515,702 of record NZ_CP006681.1, read on the forward strand.
CAAGAGAATTTTAGAGAAGCTATTTTTACATTATTAAATAATGGTGCTAGAAAAATTGTCTTTTTATATCCCCCAGATGTTACTTCAACACCAATGTTATATAAATTAACACATGATTTTAGTGACCCTACTAAGTCTTGATCTGAAATGCTTTTAAATGATATTGGTACCAAGATTAAAGATATTGGTTTTTCATTAATTGATCGCTTTACAACAGAAATTAATCGAGCACAAGCCATTTATCCAAATACTATTGCAACATATTATTTATACGACACAGGTTTTGAAACTGTAATGAAAGCATTTGAACAAAATTTAATAGCTCAAAATCCAGAATGAATTGAAGGAGAAGACTACTTTATGACAGTTGGATGAACTGGGGGAGCAAAAACTACAAAAGATACAGATGAAAATGGTGTAGAAATTACAACAATGACAGCTGTTTATGAAATTGATGAAAACCACCCAGAAGAATTTGAAAATCAACCAGAAAGATATTTTTTCTTTGATAATGTTCATCCAACTAAATGAGTTCATGAATATATGGGAAATGAATTGTATAATGCAATTCAAAAGGCGGGGTGAATTTAAGATGAAAAAATTATTATTAAGTTTAAGTGCCTTATCAATTTCGACTGGATCAGTATTTAGTGTAATTTCATGTGGAAATGATAATTTTCAAAAACAACAAAAATATATTAGTATTGATAATTTAGATATTATTTTAAATCAAGTTTCTAAAGCAGTTTATTTAAATGAAACAAAAGATTATGATTCAAATTATTTGATGAATACTTATGTTCAACCTAAACAAATTAAAGATATAACAGACAAACCATTAGATATAAATGATGAATTTACAAGAAATTTCTATTTTAATGAGATGTTTAATAAATACTTTAAAACTGATTATTTACCAGAAGCATATCTTGATGGTATAAAGCCTCAATCAAAAGGGCTGCTAGATGTAATTGCAAATTTATTTAAATTGATGTTTGGTTTTATCGATAACGATGGTTTAAAAACTCTTTATGATTTATTTAATAAATTAGGATTGTCAAAGATGTTGCCAGAAGAATTACTTACATTTGCAAATGGTCTATTATCTAAAGAAGACATTGCCGCTTTTGCAAATGCCTTTGATGATAGTATTTATGAAGGTTTAACATATCAAGAAACTTTAGATAGTTCAATTATTGGGTTAGTAAATGCTTTTAATAAATTGACTCAAAATGAAGAAATGTTTGATTATTCTTCAAAAGAAAACGTTGAAAAAAATATTACCCCAGCATTAGAAAGTTTACAATCTAATTTTAAAGATATTAAAAATCTTAAATTAGATATTTTAGAAGATATGGGAGTATTTGCAGAAATCTTGAGATTTGCAAGAACAATGATTATTTATGTGAATCAGTTTGACTATACTCAAGAATTAAAATGAGATCAAATACAAACAATCAGAAATAAAACATTTGCTGCAACAGAAGTTGATTTAAAGAAATTTCTTTCTCAAGTAAATACAGCTATGAGTGATGAAACTGGAGAAACAACTAGAAGAGTTGTTGCTTCAATGTTTCAAACTCATGAAGAATCAAGAATATGAAATAAAAATCCGTTATTTCCTTCTACAATTAAAAGTCTTGCTGATAATACAATTTATAATGAAGGATTTGGTGGGTTATTTAAGTCAATTATTAATGGTTTAATAGAACCAATTAATTTAATTGGCTTAAACATTAATGTTGGTTCAGCAATTATGGATTTTATTGATTTATCAAATTCTAATATAAAAATTGGAACATTATGAAAAACATTATTATCAACTATTGCTAGTTCAATGCCAGAAAAATTAGGTAAAACAATTCAATCTGAAGAATTTATGAATGATTTCTTTGCATCAATTTATAATGGACAAGTTTTTAAAGACAATATGGGCTTTAATTTAAACAGTTTATTTGATAAAAAAACAATTGGTTATAAGGAAACAAAATTATCAATTCGAGAAATGATTAAGGAAATGAATGATTCATTAGTAAATTCAACACTTGCAATCGATAATCAAACACTTGCAAATATTTTTGAAGCATTAAATTTTGAGATAGAATACAATGGTGTAACTTCAACTGTCTTTGATCATGCTACAAAAAATAAGGATAATTTTTTAGAAATTTTAAATACAAAAGTAATTGATAACCAATCAACACTTAATTTTGTAGATAAAACATTAAAAGATTTAGCTGGATTTAAAGATATTTTCTCATTTACTCAAATTTGAGAAGCAGAACTTGAAAAAGATATAGAAGATTCAAAAAAAGCATTTGAAATTGATTTTAATTCTTTAAATTCAACACAAATAAAAGTTGAAGACTATAATTTTGAATACCAAATAAATGACTCAAAAATTTTAATGAACTTAATTTTGAAAAATGATTATTTTGAAATTAAAAATATTCAAATTTCTAACTTATAATATGAATACTGTAAAAAAATGCAATAAATAGTAAAAAACTATTCTAAATGTGTTTTTTTAGTATAATAAAATTAATCTTTATATATGCAAAAGAACACATATTATAGAGGTAGAAAACGGAAAATATGAGGTGACTAGAATGATCGGAATAATTTCGACAGCGTACTTTACAGTTAAGGACCGTGCAGGTGTAAGAACTGTAAGAAAATATTGATGAAGAAACATGGTTATTCAACACGTTAAGTTCAGAGGAAAATTCTTTGTAATCGCAACAATCGGTTATGGTAAAGCAAATGCTGCTATGGCAATTACCTACTTAATGGAAGAATATCCAGGATTAGAAACAGTATTAAACGTTGACTTAGCTTTATCAACAAATGACAAATTTGATACAACTGATACAGTAATGTCAACAAAATTTATCTACAGAGATGCAGATTTAACAGTATTTAAAGACATTAAATATGGACAAATCGTTCACGAACCAGAAGCATTCGCTTTTAACACTGAGTTTGTAAACCAAGTTAAAAACTTCAAATTAGGAGTTTCTGATGGGATTGTTGGAACAGCAGATATGTTGATCTACAACTCAAAACAATTTAAAGAAATGGTTGACAAATATGGTCAAACTATCGATGTAATTGATACAGAAGCTGGAGCATTAGCTCAAGTTGCTAAAAAATCAAGTGTTAACTTTGTTGCAATGAAAATTATGTACAACAATGCATTATCACCATGAGATAACGATCCATTACACAAATTTAAAATCTATGAAACAACTAATACATTAAAATACTTAGTTGCAAGATTATTTAACTTATTATCATCAAGATATGTTTTAGACTTTACAAAAAACACAAATGATGAATTAGATGTTATTAATGAATTATTTGAACTAGAACACGATGCTTGAGTAAAAAGATTCAAAAAAGATGTTGTTTCTTTAATCTCAGGTATGGGACCATCATTGATGTTGGTTGACAAAAAACAAATGAAACCTGAAGCAGTTGATATTGTTGAGGTTATGAAAACTAAAATTGAAGACGAAGGTCCTTCAAAAGTTATCTTAGGAGAAGATGAATGAAAAAATGCTCCTAAAAAATGATTACGTAAATTAATGTTCCTACAAAACATTCACGTAAATGATGATGAATTATTATGAAATAAATCAGCAAAATACGACATTAAAACTGGAAAAATTCATTCAATTGAAGATGTTGCAAAAAACATTGCAAAAGCAATCGCTGATAGATCACAAGACAAATCATCATATACATATGATGGAACTACAGTAAACAATAAACACTTAATGGTAACATGTGATGCAGCAATTTCATTCTACATTACACATAACCAAACTCACGAATTCGTGGAAAGTAGAAAACACGGTTCAAAATTGGTAGCAAACGAATTTATTAAATATCTAAATGAACAATTAGCAGAAGTTGAATCACCATTTGAAAAAATTGTAGTATTTGTTAAAGTGCCTGCAATGGGTGCTGTTAAGATTCCAGTATTTATGGAAACTAAATCAAAAGCAAATCAACCAATTGTATTCAATGGATACTCAGCAAAAGCACAAAAAGACTTTACAGTTGTAGATATTACAAGAAATGACTACGACCCATTAAAAGTTGGTTCATTCAAAGTTACAATTCGTTTAAAATCAGCAGATTAATATATAAAAATCACCACTATTGGTGATTTTTTTTATATTTGATATAATATACTATGTCTTAAAACATGGAAGGTGATTTTGATGAATCAAAAAAATAAAAAGACATTATCTGCAGATCAAACAGCAGAATTAGCATTTGAAGAGTTAATGGAGCTTTCTAAACAACATCTTGAAAATGAAGAAGAAATTAAAGAACAAAAACATAGTTATATAAATATTAAAGATGATCAAAAAGTTGGTCAAACAGATTTACTAAGTATTATTAATAATGTTAAAAATAAAAATAGTCGCCCACAGGGTTGAGTTGATCCTGAACAACAAGAAGAAGAAAATATAATTAATAAAGCAAAAGCAGCTGGAAAAAGTGAATATGACTCTGATGTTTTAAGAGAATTAATTCTTAAAAGACAAAAAGAAAGACATGCAGATAAAGCTGGATTTGGAAACTTATTATCAAATGTACGTCAAAAAAAAGATGAATATAATAAATAAAATATTTTGTAAAAAATATTTTTTTTATATTACAATACTTTTAGAAAACTAATTAAGATAGGGAAAAAATTGCTAATGGACACAAAAGAAAATATCACTATTGAGGATTTAGAGATTCATCAAGAAGAGTTTAGATCTAAAGAAGAAGAAAAAGAAATCAAAAAAGCTGCTAAAGAACTTCTAAAACATGAAGGCCAAATTGATTTATCTCATATTGAAAATAAAGTTATTTCAAAAAGAGAACAAATCTTATTAGTACAATCATATTTTAGAACTAAATTTTTGCGAGATCTAACAGCAATTATGTTAGCTGCCTTAATTAATACAATTGCATTTGACTACTTTATTTCTGCAACGGGAAGAACAGGATTATTTCCAGCAGGAATTGGTGCTCTTGCAAGATTCTTTTCAGTATTAACTTTCCCTGATTCAATTGCAAGTCAAGGATCATTTTACTTTATTTACTACTTTGCAATTAATGCACCTTTATTTATATTTGGTTATTTAAAATTGGGTAAAAAATTTACCTTTACAACAATTTTGTATATCTTATTGCAAATTGCATTTGACCAAACTTTGCAATTGATGCCTTTTATTAATCCTGCTTCATTTCATTTAATTGTCAATTATCAATTATTACAATCAATTTCAAACTCATGAAATACAGGAATTTGATTATTTATCTTTGGTTCACTTGGGGGAATTTTAGTTGGTTGATCTTATTCATTTGTTTACAAAGTTGGTTCTTCAACAGGGGGATTGGATTTTTTAACAGTATATATTTCTAAAAAAAGTTCAAAACCAATTGGAACATTAAATCGAAATGTTAATTTTGTAATTTTAGCAGTTGTTATTACATTAAATACTGCAGTTTTACCAGTTGAATATATTAATCCTGATATTAAAATTAATGCTTTTACATCCTTAAGTGATAGTCAAGCTTCAGGTTTATTGAATGACATGATAACTCATGCAATAAAACATGGTGCAATTGATGTTGAAAATAATGTTATTGATCCAGTATTTGCTTATAATATGGGATTAGGTGATTTAATTGGAAACAGTAAAAATATTGATTTAAAAGAAGCAATCTTTGAACAATTTGGTGGTGAAAATAATTTAGCAGTTAATGGCTCTAATCGTGCTTACTATGAATATTTAGTTGAATACGTGTCTAAAACTGGTTTTGGTAAAGATGTCACTTTACCAACAAATGTTTTAATAAGATTAAAATTTATGTTTATTTTTGGACCATCTTTATTTGCTTCAATTGCCTTAGTTCTATGTTCAGGATTAATTACAAATGCATTATATCCAAAATATAAAGTTAGAACATACTTGATTACAACAAATAATCCAAAAGAAATTAATAAATTACTATTAAATAAAGGTTTTCAAAATGATATTGTTTCATGAGATGGAACAAATAGAATTAATCACAACTATTTGCACAGATCAATTATAATGGTGGCAATGTCTGTAATGGATTGAGATGAACTTGAAAGAGATGTCTTTATGGTTGATCCCCAAGTTAAAATTAATATTTTAAAAACAAAAGCAGTTAAAGGGATTTTTAACTATGAGATTAAAAAGAATGATGATCGTGATATTATTCATCGAAAAGTGACTACAGATGATAGTGAACTTGAAAAAATCCGCCAAATTGCAATTGTTAAATTCAATAAAGAAAATGAAAGATTAAATAAAAAACAACAACGAAAACAATTCAAAAAGCCAACAAAAACTAAAAATAATGATAAATAAAATACAATAAATTTAATATTTATTGTATTTTTTTTGTATAATGTTTAAGTACGGTGATTGTATGAATAGAGAACAAATGCAAGAAATTATATCTAAAATGTTAGATCTCAAACTTAGTGAAATTAAAAATGAGATTAAAAATATATCGCATCAAGATTTATACAATTATATTGTTGAAGTAATTTTAAAAAATAATAAGATTAGGGATGTTAATGATGCTGCTTTCTATATAATGAATATTAAAGTAAACAAATTATATGAATACTTAAATTTTAAGAATATTAAAGATGATTCAAATACAATTGAAATGGATTTAAAATCTATATTAGAAGGATAAGTGATTGCGGTGAATAACAAATCGCCAAAAAAACCTATAAATAAAACAAACATATTTAGATTTATTGGTATGTTTATAATTTTATTATCACTAGTAGTTGGTATATTTTTTAGTTCACAAAAATTCATTGAAAATTATAAATTAGGAACTGATTTTAAAGGCTATTATTCAGCCTTAGTTGCTGTTGATGATGCTAATGAAGAACAAAATAATGATGGTCAACCAAATGGGGATGCTAAAAAAGCGGCAAAATCATTAGAACAACGTTTAAATCCAATGGGAACAAACCAAATTATTGTTGAAACTGCGGGACTAAATTATTTAAAAGTCTTATCACCAGTAGATGCTTATGCTTCAGAAACTGTCTTTAAAAACCAGATTCAAAGAAGTGGGGGAGCTATCATCTTAGATGAGAGCGGAGATGACTTACAATTTAGCGGAGATGAAAGAAAAGGAATTAATGAGTTCTTTACTTCTGCAAAAACTATTTCAATTACAACAAACTCAGGTAAAAATCCTGCACTTGCCTTTGATTTAAATGGAAGTGAATTTACTTCTTCAATTTTTACAGAGGAAGTAACTGAAAAAAAACTAGCGATGATGCTAGATACTGATGGACTTTATAATGATATAAGAAACTGATATTTATTAGTTGAAGGAAAAGATCAAAGAGCAAAAGTTAAGAGTTATTTTGATGTTATTTTAACACCAATGAGATCACTATATAATACAACTTCAGATAACAAAATTAAAAATATTATCGCAGATTTATTTGCAGCAACTTATCAAAGTTCTTCATCAGGGGGAATTGCAACAAGACAATATGTAAATATTATTACAAACCAAAATATTACACAAGATGATTTCATTAATTATATTAATAATGATTTTGAATTTTTAAGTGATGTTTCAAAATATGTTTATGATCCAAATGCAACAACTGATGACTTTAAGGCTGATGGAAAATATGGAAGTGAAGTTGTTGGTTATACAACAAACTCTTCTTCAACAACAGTATTAGCTTCAAATACTAAAGAGGCATTTTCAATTATTAATAAAATGATGTTTGAATTTGTTTATTCAACAATTTGACCATCAGTTCAAAATGATTACAAATCTATGGCAACAAGACTTGATAGTTATAGATTATTTGTTGGAACTGTTTCAAGCACAAAAACGGTAGCAACTCCTGGTTATATTGAGAATAATAAATTAATCTTAGAATTTTCAGGTCAACCAGAATCTAAAGCAAGAATTGCAACATCAATTTTTAATGCATCATCTCAAGGATATATTTTCACAGTTAATAATGTTTCAATGATTGATGGAACAATTACTTCAATTATGTTAACAACTGCATTAATTTTTATGGGAATTGTTGTTTTAGCATTAATGATTTATTCAGCATTCTTATACAGAATTTTGGGAATGTTTATGATTGCAGTCATATTGGCAATTACAGGATTAACATTAATGTCAACAACATGATTTGGTTTAACTCTTGGAGTTGAAGCAATTATTGCAATAATTATGATAATTGCAGTAAACTTAGAAATCTTTTCAATTATTTTTGAAAACATGAAGTTTAATGCCTATACCAAACATCGAAATATTAAATCTAGTTTTATGATTTCAATTAAAGAGAATATCTTTTTAGCGATTGATATATTAATTTCATTAATAATTCCATCAATCTCTCTATTTTGAATAACATCAAATGCAATTCAATCATTTGCAATTATTATTTTAATGGGTTCATTCTTCTCAATTGCACTAGCAATTATTGGAGCAACTATTTTAAATCGAATGTTATTATCAACAAACTGATTAAATAATAAACCTTGATTATTTGCTTTAAATACTGATTTTGTTAACCAAGGAAAAATTGTTTTAAATTACAAATTAAAAAACTTAAAAGATAAAGCTGAAAAATTGAAGAAATCTGAAGCTTCAAATGATAAATTAAAAGTAATCGAAGATAAAATTCATAAAATTGAAGAAAAAATTGCTTTAATTGATCACAAACATGAAACAAAAAATGCAGCAATGGAAGCTAAATATCAAGCAACTATTAAACAAAAAATAGCAAAGCTTGAAGCAAAAATTTCTAAGCTTGATGGTGAAAAAAATAAAAAACAAATTTTAAAACTTGAATTAAAAATCAATGAATTACAATTTGTTTTAGATGATAATAGTGAAAAAATTATTGAACAAGAATCTGAAATTGTGCTTCAAACTCAAGATAAAGTTAAAGTTAGAAGAGTTGAAAAAACAATTAAACATGGTTCAAAACTTTTAATGATAATATTTTTAGCATTAGCTTCAATTGGAGCATTATTTATTGGATTACTTGGACCAAATTATGATTCAACTTTTGGATATCGTACAGAATATACATTCTGAGGTACAAAAGTTGAGAACTTAGATACTGCTGCAACTGTTGTTGCTGAAAATCCTGAAGTTAGTGAAGACTTTAGAACAGCATTAGAAAAAATTAATGAAAATGAAGATGGTTATGAAATTGAGTATCGTGTAGCTTTATTCTTAGATTTACTATTTAAAGATCCAGAAACAATTAATATCTTAGCAAATTCTGGTTCAAGAACTTATGAATACCACAATTTTAGTTTAAATTATGGTGATTCATTTGATTATATTACTGGATCTACTAATGCAGAAAATGAAATTCCTTGAGTTACACTTACAATTAATACTGCAAATTCAAGACAATCTGCTGTTGTTAAAAATTTATTCTTACAAATTGCACAAATTTCAAAAGAAGAAACATTAACAACTGAAGGTGGATACATTGCAAAACGTATTCGTCCATTTACATTCCAAAACATGGCTCTTCAATTAATAATTGCAAGTTTTGTAATTATTCTTGCATTATTAATTTATATCTTTATTAGATTTAAATGAACTTATTATATTGCTATGATTGTTGGAATTGTATTTACTCCAATATTAGCATTAGCAGCGATTATTGCTTTACAAATTCCATTGGGAGTAACAACTTTAATATCTTTAACAGTTTCAGTTTCATTTGTATGTATTTCAATGTTTGTTGTCTTTGGAAAAGCACGAAGTTTAATTTCAAGTCGTGATGAACAAAGTTTAGTAAATTACTTTAAACAAGAAATTGACTTTGCAGTTTCAATTAAAGATAAAAAACGTCTTTTAAAAGAAACAATATTTGCAAAAAAATCAGCTTTAAAAATTAAAATTAAAGAAGAAGAACTAAATAAAGTTCAAAGAAAAGAACAAAAATTGGCATATAAAAAAGAAAAACATCAATTGTACTTAGAATTTAAAAATGCTAAAAAAGCAATTAAGGTTGAAATTACAAAAGTTTCAAAACAAAATAACTACTTAAAAGAAGTTATGGCCTATACTTTTAAATATGCAATTATTAGATCATTATTAGTGGGTGCAATTTATACAGTTGTTGCCTTATTGTTATCAATAACTTTAACTCCAATTATTTCATTTGGGTTAAGCGTAATTATTTCTGTTGTATCTGCAAGTTTAGTGGTATTATTCATATGTATTCCTGTATGAATTTGACTTGAACAAATTAGAATTAGAAATAATTTATCAAGAAAACGTTTTATTAATGGTTTAAAAGTAACAGGAGAAGAACAAATTATTGAAGGAATCAATGATTAATTGTTGAGAAGGGTTAACAAAGATGGACTTAAAAAAATATATATATGATGTTGAAAATTTTCCTATTGAAGGAGTAACTTTTAAAGATATAACTCCACTATTAAATGATGCCCAAGCATTTAAATATAGTGTTGATCAAATGGTTGAATATGTAAAGGAAAAAGGAGCAAATGTAATTGTGGCTCCTGAAGCACGTGGGTTTTTATTTGCAAGTGCTGTTGCTTATGCAGCTGGTTGTCGTTTTGTATTGGTTAGAAAACCTGGAAAACTTCCAAGAGAAGTTAAAGATGTTGAATATGAATTAGAATATGGAAAAGGTCACATTCAAATTCATAAAGATGATTTAAAAAAAGGTGATAAAGTTGTAATAGTTGATGATGTTCTTGCAACTGGGGGAACTATGAAAGCAATTATTGAACTTGTTAAAGAAGATGAAGCCAATATTAATGGAATTGTTTTCTTAGCTGATTTATCTTTCTTACATGAACCAGAGCTATTTGAAGAGTATGATCCAAGAAGTTTATTAACATATTAAAAAATATTTCCCTTACTAGAAAATTCTTCTAGTGGGAAATATTTTTTTTGTAGATTATGAGTTGTGTTAAGTGTTGATATTTGTTTTAATATAAGTGAGATTTATGATGGCACAAAATATAATAGATAAATGAAGAATTTTAATGAGACAACTTTTATAGTTTAAAATGTGGTTAAAGGCAAAAGATATTAATAAAATAGGTCATGTTTAAAATATAAGAAAATAATAGTTTTTTAAATTAAAAATAAATATTAAATATAAACTTTTATGTGTTGTAATTTTAATATTTAGTTATATAATTATACTGGTTTTGGATAGGTTCCAAAACCAGTATAAAAGGAATGCAGTAAGATATGCAAGTTATATAATAATATAGCAATATGTGAAATATCAATCAAGTTACTGGTATCACTTTTAATTAGTTAATGAATTTCAAAATAATGCATTTAAAGAGTTTTAATTGTAGATTAATTAAAACGAAATTAACCGTTGGATAAGTAAAATAATTTTTATATCTAATTTTCTATTTATTAGAGTTAGAATTTAAAAATGAAAATCTTATTTATGGGAGTTGTGTTTTTAACTTAATTATTTTTATTTTAAATTTAATTAAGTTGCTATTGTTTTTTTAACTGAAAATATTAAGCTTTTGTTTAATATTAACTTGTTTAATAACAAAACAACTATTTCTAAGTATTATTTGATCTATTTTGATTAATTTACTTAATAGAAATTGAATAATTTATAAAGGTTTAAATTTTATAATTTAAACATACCCACTTTTTAGGTTATAGCCATTTACAAGATTGATGTTTCTATGTCAAAGTCATAGTCATCATCTCGCAAATTCGCAAGAATATCAGATAATGTCAAACTATACTGTGTACAAACCTTATTAAAGTCCAGAAATATATATTCAATGTTATTTCATTGTGGTGATGAATAATTAATTTGTCGTATTCTTACTGTCAATTTGCTACATTACCACATAGAAAGTTATATTGAAATCAAAAAATAATAGATAATTTAATCATAAAAACCTAAAATTACTAAAGTCATTTCTGCCTTTCTTTGACTTTGGTATAAATTAAAAATTGTAGAAAATACCCACTTAAATAATTTTTAAAAATAAAACTCATATACTTATAAATAAAAAAATAATGATAATATTTCATAAATTCTTTCGAAGTCGATTATATAGATGCTTAAATAAATTTAATGTTTTCAAGTTTTAAGTTTACGATTTTAGAATTTATACATTGAGTAAAATTGGTTTCATTTTGAGCTTTGAAACTAATTTTAGAGAATAAGACTATATTGTTTATTTAAACCGTTTGTAAATAAATACTAATCTGGACTTTAGTCGTAACCACCTTTTAACCCTGAAAAGGTGGTTTTTATTTAGAAAAAATAAAAAGATGTAGAATTTATCTACATCTTTTTTTAATCTTGATCAATTAATCCTGCTTCATATAATTTTTTAAAATGACCAGGTGTATTTTTTAATTGACTAAATGTTCCTTGTTGAACAATACCTTTTCCATTTGCTCCTAAAACTAAGATTTCATCTGCATTTTTAATTGTTGAAAGTCTATGAGCAATAGAAACTGTTGTTCTACCTTTCATTAAAGAATCAAGTTTTGCTTGAATTTCTTTTTCAACAATGTTGTCTAATGCACTTGTTGCTTCATCAAGAATTAATATTTTTGGATTTTTTAAAAACATTCTTGCAATAACAAGTCTTTGTTTTTGTCCTCCAGATAACATGAATCCACGTTCTCCTAAAATTGTGTCATAACCTTCAGGCCAAGTCATCACCAAGTCGTGAAGTTCAGCTTTTTTACATGCTTCAATTACTTCTTCATTACTTGTTTCAAATTTTCCATATCTAACGTTTTCATACACATCTCCAAATAAAATTTGGGGATCTTGTTCAACGTATCCAATATGTTTTAAATAACTTGCTAGATTTAAATCTTTTAAATCATGTTTTTGGTTAATAATAATTTGTCCAGCACTTGGATCATAAAATCTTAATAATAGTTTTGCAATTGTTGATTTTCCACTTCCAGTTTCACCAACAAAGGCATAACTTTTTCCTTGTTTAAATGTAAAATCAAATTTTGGTAAAACCATTTTTTCTGGTTTTTCTGGATATCTAAATTCAACGTCTTTAAAGATAATATCTCCAGTAATTTGTTCAATTTGTTCACCATCAAAGTAATGAGGATTCATAATTGAAGGTGAATTGATAGTTTGATTTACTCTTGAAGCACTAACTGTTGCTTGTCCTAGACCAAATAATGCATTCATTATTTGGAATAATGGACTAATCATAATTCCTTGTGCTAAAGTAAATGCTGTAAAAGTTGTTTGGAAAAAATCTGCTGCTTTTGCTTGTTCATTTCCAAATATTAACATCGCCCCAATAATTGTTGAAAATTGTAATGCAAAGATTCCACCTCACATTGTTGTTAACATTAATGCTTGAATTTTACCAACTGTAATTGCTTTTTTATAATATTCTTTATGAACATTAATAAATCTTTCAGTTTCATAGTTTTCTGTTCCACTTGATTTAATTAATCTAACAGTGGCAACTCTATCTGTTACATTACCATTAATATCGGTAATTACTTCTCTTACTTTTATTGTTTTTCTTTTTGTAATAACAAAGAAGATACTCATAATACCAATAATAGTAAAGAATGCAGCAAGAGGTACAAATGCTAGATTTCAAGATAGAATAAACATTATTGTTGTACTACCAATTATTTCAAAGAATGATATACCAAATTGTAGGGGAACTTGCACTGCTTGGTCTCCTACAATTTGTGTATCTGAAATAATTTTAGTTAGGATTTCTCCAATTTTTTTATCAGAATAGTAAGAAATATCTTGTCTTACCAATGTTTCTAAACAGCGGTTACGTAAACTTATTTCAATTTTTTTACCCATTTTATATGCAAAGTAATCATATAAGAAAGATAAAACACAATAAGTTGCAATTATTGCTATTGCTATGTAAATCAATGTAGATCAATGAAGACCTCAATACCCAAGAGTTGCAGGTGCTGAAGCTTCAGGATCAATTCCAGCTACTTCTTCCATAATTGAAAGTGTCATTTGTAATGTTAATAATGGTAACATTACAAATGACACTTTCAATAGTTATACATAAAACAAGCATTGTCAGTGACAATACTCATTCCTTAGCATAATAGTGAATAATTGTTGGCAATAATCCGCCTTTAAATTTAATTTTTTTGTCTTTTTTTGTCATTCGAATCTTAACTCCTTTTAAATTGTAAATATAATTAGAAATTAAGGCCAGTTAATAAATTGGAATCAATAAAAAACATTTAAATTTATTTCTTAAACAACTTTAATAAATATTAAATAATTTTCATTAAAACCCCCTTTAATGAATTAATTCTAACATTTAAAAAAATTAAAGTCCAATAGTTTATTAATTTTGTCATTAATTTTGGTTTCAAGATAATGCTAAAAGAAAATTTAAGTGTTAAAATTGAAAATAAGGTAAATATTTTAAAATATTTACATTTTTTAGAAGGGTAATATTAATATGAATAGAGTTTCAAAAACATTAAGCCATATTGGATCATACTTTATGCTTGCTTCATTAGTACCAATCATGATAATTGCAGTATTTATGATGAGTGTACATAAATTAGCTGTTACTGGATTTGCTGCCTTAAAAGATGTTGGAGAATGATTAAATTCTCTTTCTGGTGAGGCTCTAATGGCAATTGCTTCAATTGGAGTTAGTATTTTTATTTTTACATTAATCATTTTTGGAGTAATTACATTTTTCCTAATTTTTATAAATTCACGTAAAGCTTATAAACAAAGAATTGGCTATTTTGTAGGAATATTTTTTGGAATAATTTTAGTAATAGCTACATTATTGCCATTAATTATTGTTTCTTCAACAGTTAATGAAGGAGTATGAACATTAATGATGGGAATGTTATTTATTTTTGCAGGTTTAAGTGGTATAACAATTGCAACTGGTTCAATATTTGGGATCTTTGCAGCCAAAACTTTAAAAGAAGAAATTGAAATTAAAACTAAAAAATAAATCATATACTTTTAATTATGTAAAAAAGTATATGATTTTTTTATATGTATTTTAAAATTTTTTTCTCTTTTTAACTTCTTTCTTTATTTCTAATATGATAGTAAAGTATTTATGAAAGAGAGCACAAATAAATTATTATGCCCTAAGGATTTTTAACTACATCAGGAGTTGCTGCAACTACAATTTGTGACGAGGGAATAAAAGAATTAAACAAACAAGATAGGTTAATAAAAATAAACGTAGTTGGAAGTTAATATATAGACTCTAATTATTTTTGAAAAATTTATGGTTGGTAGGGAGGGTTTAAGAAAGAAAGGTATTTTATAGATGTTTAAATTATTAACAATTTTGGGTAGTGTTGCGTTAGGTGCTCCAAGCATTATTAATGTGGCAGTAAACATTAATGAAGAAATTGATCAAAATAGAATTTCAAATACTCAAATAATTTCATCACTTGATGAAAAAGGAAATTTATATTTTGAAAATATAAATGAAAATAGTAATGAACTAAATTCAATGTATAAAAGAAGTATTTTAACTAATTTATCTTGAAATTTCTATGACTTTGCATATAGTAATGAATTTATTTATGAATTTTATGAAGGTAAGGGTATAAATGTACTTAATTCTAAAATTAGAATATCAAATATTGATGGTAAAGAAATTGATACTTTAAAAGTAACTTATAATAAGCCAACATTTATACAAAGTGTAGAAGTTATTGGAGAAATAATATATTTTGTTACATATTCTTTTAATGTTGAAGGAGCATCATGAAATTTATGATCAATTGAAGAAAATAAACTAAATGATTTAGGAGTTTTAGATTTTGGTAGAAATATATTGACTCAAAATTTAACGCTTTTAAATTATAATAATCAATTATTAATAAATACAATTGATGAATTGCCACAGACAGGTAATACATATCTATATCGATATACAAAAGAAAATAACTTAGAGTTAATGTCTCAAATTTTAGATGCAGCAAGAAGAACAGATTGAAATCAAGAATATACAATATTTAATGGAAATTTATATATACAATTTTCTGATGGTTTATATAAATTTGAAGATAAAGGAAGTTACTTTGAATATCATAATTTTGAATTCAATTATCCAGAAAATTTAATTTCAACTGAAGAAAAAATATATTTTACAATTGATAATATAACTGAAGAAGGCGAAATTATAGGTGAAATATTTATGTCATTTGATGGAACTATATTTAAAGAAGAATTTATAACAGAACATGATGATATCAATTCTTTAATTACATATGACAATGTTAATTTCTATATAACTTCTTATTTAAATAATGAAATTAATAAATATAATATTGATTCAAATCAGCTTGAATATGTTGCAAATTTAAAAGGTGATGAAATTGCAAAAGTAAAAAATGTTTTTATAAACTAAAAATATTTAAGATAAATAAATTATTATAGACAATATGATAAAAACCCCTTAATTTAAGGGGTTTTTAAAATTTGATTTGATTCATTACAACCCTTATGGTTGAGTAGTATTTTTAATAGATAAATGATATTATAAAAAAAGAACTATTTTTTTATATGGGAGGTGTATATGATGACTGGTGAAATCCAAACTTTTAATTATGTTGAATGTCGTGACGTTGAAATTTTAATTAAAGAAATGAAAAAATATATTAAAAATGAAAAATCAATTGAAGAAGTACGTCAAGCATATTATTTTGCCGAAGATAAACATAAGGAACAAAAGCGTAAAAATGGAGATCCATTTATTATTCACCCACTATCTTCAGCTTATTATTTGGCTCAATGAAGAATGGGACCAAAAACAATTATTGCTGGTCTTTTACATGACGTAATTGAAGATACACCTGTAACTTTTGATGAAATTGAAGAGTTATATGGAACTGATGTGGCTGATATTGTTGAAGCGGTTACAAAGGTGAGCTATTTTACAAAGGAAAATCGAGCACAAATGAAAGCTCAATACTTACGTAAATTATTCTTATCAATGATTCGCGATATTAGAGTTATTATTGTAAAAATTGCTGATAGAATGCATAACTTATTAACTTTAAAATACATGAAACCCGAAAAACAAAAGATAATTGCAAAAGAAACTTTAGAAATTTATTCAACAATTGCTCACAGAATTGGGATGAAATCTGCTAAAAATATTTTAGAGGATTACAGTTTTGAATTTTTAGATCCAGAAGAATATCATAGAATTATTGCTTTACTTGAAGAAGATAAAGAAGCAAGATATCAAATTATTAATGATATTATTCAAGAAATTAATAGCAAAATTGAAACTGATGGTTCAGTTGGTTCTGCAAGTGTTTATGGGCGATCAAAAACAATTTATTCAATTTATCGTAAAATGAATGTTTTTGGAAAATCATTTCAAGATATTAATGACATTTTAGCAATTCGTATAATTACTGGAACAATTGATGATTGTTATCGTATTTTAGGGTGAATTCACCAAATGTATACACCATTATCTGGAAGATTTAAAGACTATATTGCAACTCCAAAAAATAACTTGTATCAATCACTACATACAACACTAGCAAATAAAGATGGAATTATTTTTGAAGTTCAAATTAGAACAAAAGATATGGATGATATTGCCGAACATGGTGCTGCTGCTCACTGAAAATATAAAGAAGGTGAAGGTTCAGTTGATATTGCAACAAAACAAAGAGAGATTGACAAAAAAGTTGATATGTTTACAAGATTGATGAATCTTGAAAAGTTAGCAGTTGATGGTGAACAAAGTGAATATGAAATGGATGTTGATTCATTAGAACAAGAAATTGAAGAAACAGTTAAATCAGATTATTTAACTGCTATGATTTATATCTTAACACCTGATGGACAAGTTGTTACTTTACCATTTGGTTCTTCAGTTTTAGACTTTGCTTATAAAATTCACACAGATGTAGGACATCGCACAATTGGGGCTAAAATTAATGGGGTATTTTCTCCATATAATACAACTTTGAACTCTGGAGAAATGGTTGAAATTCAAACTTCAAACGATACTGAGCCTCAAGATAAGTGATTGCGATTTGTAAGAACTTCAACTGCAAGAAAAGCAATTGAAAACTTCTTAGCAATCAAGAAAAAAGAAGAAGACAAAAAAGAAGAAATTACTAATCAAAAAATGATTAGAACTACTAAAAAAGAAATTGAACGCTATATTATAGCTCACAATTTAAAATGACAAGTTAACTCTTTTGAAGAAATGCAAAAGAAATTAAAAGTTTTAGATTATAAAAACATTGATGAATTCTTATTGTCGGTTGCAAAAGGTGACTTTACAATTCCTGAAGCAGTTGATGTTGTATATGTTTCAAAAGAAAACTTAACAGACATTGAAACAATTAATGATATGAAAACTCGTAAATACAAATCAAATTTAGGTAGAGATGATTTAAGAATTAATGGGATGGAAAAAGTTAGTTGTTCAATTGCACAATGTTGTTTTCCAATTCCAGTTGAAAATGTAACAAGTTTCTTATCAAAAACTAAGGGTATTCAAGTACATAGAAGTGAATGTGTCAATATTGTCAACATTCGTAAAGTTAGAAACTTATTACCAACTGAATGAATTGTTAAAAATACAAAAGATAAAAGATATAATACAAAAATTAGATTCTTAACATATGATCGTCCAGGAATTTTAATGGATGTTATTAATGTTTTTTCTTCAAAACGAATAAATATTGCTGAAGCCAAAATTATTACAAGTGAAGAAGACTTTATGGGTAAAGGAAGTATGATTATTGAAACTGAGGGAGTTGAACAACTAAACTCAACTTTAAAAACACTTTCTGAAGTTCCAGGAGTTGTAAAAGTTACAAGAGCTTTAACTTCAGGAGATAATTTTGAATAATAGAACCTTTTAAATGGTTCTATTTTTTTATCTTTTTTTGTTAAACTAAATTTATGAAAACAAAAATCACAATTAAAGATATTACATTAACAGGATTGTTAACAGCATTAATGGTTAGTGTAGCTTTACCATCATACTTTTTAGCTGGAATTTTAAATAAGTCAATATTTCAATTAAGTGACATTATTTTCTTTTGTTTATTATCAACAATTAGTTTAAAAATTTTGTCAGTTAGTTCATTAAGCGCCACAATTTTAATTGATTTATTTTTTGGAGGATTAATTTATATACCATTTTCAATCATAATTAAAGTTTTAATTTTTTTAACTGTATATATATTTAAAAATTATTTAAAGTGAAAAATAGTTTTTATTATTCCAATTGCGTATTTACATGTTTTTTGATATGTATTAGTAGCCTATATTTTATTTGATTCTTCAGTTGTGATGGTTGAATTTATTACAGATATTATTCAATATAGTGTAACTGTGTTTGGCGCTATTTTAATATGTTCATCAATTCAATTAAAAGCATACCTTAAAAATAAAAATGAAAATATTGCTTCAAATTAATAAAAAATTTTTGAAAATAATGGTATTATAAGCAAGGAACTTGAGAATTGCTTATTTTTTAAACAACTTCAGGTTCATTTAAATGGATTTAGAGTGTTAATGTAAATATTTAAGTTAGTGGAAAATATTTAAATTGTGGGAAATTTGAATATTACTTTTATTTCAAAAAAATGCTATTGTTAAAGAAACTTGTTAAACATACTACATTTATACTCTAAATTGAGTTGTAAAAATAGAAACTTATTGTTTCTATTTTTATTTATTTGAAACTAAAAAACTCATCCCATCAAAATTTTGAATAATTTCTTTTTTAGTTTAATGTTAAAATTATTATGAAAGTTTTACTTACTTTAATTAAGTTGGTAGGGTGGGTATGTTGAAAGAAAGGTTAAATGTATGAAAAAATGTTAAGTTTGTTAGCGGTGACTTCTTTAGTTATTTCTACTACATCACAGCTTGTTTTTAATAATATTGATGTATATTATTCTTTACCTCAACAAAAACTTGAAGATATTGAACGAGCAATTGAATCAAAAACTGTTGCAATAAATTATAAAGATAGTTTAGGTTTATGAGCTGATGCAGGAAAATCACCTTGGGTTTGAGTTGAAACTTATAAAACTATTTCACATAACAGTTTTTCAATAGATCTTTATGATTATATTTCACAAGAAGTAATATTAGAAAATACTTATTTGGAATTTGACATAAGTAGTACAGAAGTAAAAAGTAGTAATGCTCCTGCTTCTAGTTTTGCTGATGGAGATAAAATTTTAACAATAAAATGACAAGACTTAAAAGAAAATCAAGATAATTATTTTTCTTCAGGTTGAACACAGGATTCTCGAAAACATGGAGATGGTATAAGAGGCAAAGCGGAATTCAAAATTATTAAAAGTGGAAGTAAAATATCATGAAATACTGAAATTACTAACTTTGCGTATAATACTGGAAATGGTAATATTAATACTGCAGGTAAAGGGTCAGTTTATTTTGGTCTTGATAATGTAAAAATAAATTATGTAGTATAGTAGTTAATTTAAAAACTAAACTATTTGTTTAGTTTTTATTATAAAGGAGAACACTATAAATGATCTGTTTAAATGGGATAAATAAAAAGATTAAAAATAAGAATATATTAGAAGATGTTACATTTACAATTAAAGAAAATGAAATAACAGCTTTTGTTGGTGATAATGGAGCTGGAAAGACAACGACAATTAAAGCAATATTTGGTGAGGTTAAGATTGATAGCGGAACTATAATTTTTGAAGATATTGATAAGAATAAAGATGTTGCATTTTTTCCTGATTCAAATAATTTATCGTTAAATATAACCTTATATGAATATTTATATTATTTATCAAAATTATACAAAATAGAATCTGAATTAATTTCTTCAAAAATTATAGAAATTTTAGAATTATTAGCTTTGAAAGAGTATTCTAAAAATATTATAAAAACTCTTTCAGCAGGACAAAAGAAAAGAATTATTTTAGCAGGAATAATTCTTCAAAAGCCTAAGGTAATTATTTTTGATGAGCCAACATCTAATCTTGATGTTCAAGGAAGAGTAGAATTGCTTAGTTTAATTAAAAAAATGAATGAAGAATTAAAAATAACAATTATGATTACATCTCATATTATAGATGAGTTAGATGAAATAGCACAAAACTTAATAATAATAACCTCAGGAAAAATTGTATATGATTCAAAATTAAAAGAGAATGAGAAAATAATTGATATATACAGTAAATATGCAAATAAAAAAGTTATTGATAGTAATGAATTAATTAAAAAAATGAAGGGTGATTATTAGATATGTTTTTATTAAATATTCGTTGACTTTGAAAAAATAAAATTGTATTTTGATTATCAATAACATTATTAGTAACTTCTCTTATAATGGGGGGAATTTTATCTATTGTTTCAATGCAAACCACAACTCCTGAGCAATCAAGTTTTTTGGAATTTGCAAAAGTTTTAGAATTTGTATTTTTAACTGTAGTTTGATCACTATTAATAGTTACTGCGGTTGTTAGTTTATTTTCAGGCCAAATTAATAATGGAATTCATAATTTAGAAATAAGACTTGGTTATAAAACAAGTACGTCATTTTTTTACAGAATTTTATCATTGTATATTTATACATATATATTCTTTTTAATTACATTTCTTATTAAAGTATTATGTTTAACTATTCCCAATGATTTTGGTTATAATTTTAGTTACACAATATTATTAGGGAATTATTCTTTTATATTTTTATTGGTAAGTCTACTAATAATAATAACTTTATTTTTTGACTTATTAATTAAAGGTATTCTATCAATAATAATTGTATGAACAGTTTCAATTTTTATTATTCTATCGCCCATTATAAATATGTTTACATTTGTAAATTTACAATCTTCAAAAGAAAATTATTCATATGATGTTTTACGAACAAATAAGATTGAATATTGAAAAATTCAATCTAATGATTTAAAAAATATTCTGGACAATGATTTACAATCATGACAAGAAGATTATTTTGAATATATAACAGAATTTAGTCAAATATCGGCAAATAATATTTATGCTGGTGATGTATTAAAAGATAGTGAGATATTAGAAGGCAATAAAATTTATGATTTGTTGCTTAAAATTAATGATGCTTCAAAAGTTTTAAATAATAGTGAATGTAATTATGATGATTTTGGTTTTTTTACTAGAGTTATTAGTAAAAAAGAATGTTCTTTAACTTATGGTTATAAGCAAATGATTAATTATGAAAATTTCTCTTCTACAGAAAAACAAATAATTAATAGTTATATTAAAAACACAAAACTGTTTCAAAATAATATTTATGGTTCTTTAAATAGTCTATTGGCAGATGAAAGTATTTCTCTAAGTCAAGAAAAATGAGAAAAAATATTTATTGGAAGTAATTTATATGAAAATGGTTATTCTTCAATTCTTTTGGGATATACTATAAATTCATTTATTAATACATTTGCATTACAATTTAATACTTTTAGATATATTAAAGATGAACTTAATACTATTGAAGAATATAAATTTCTAGAGTTTTTACCTTTTTATCAGATTACAAAACTTTCAAATGGAAAATCAAATAATTCTGATTTAACAGCATATTATTCAATTTATTTTGGTATCTATAAAGTATTGCCAAATAGAATATTAACTTATAAATTAGATAATGATGAACTTATGGAATTTTATTCTTCTGATAGAATTAATTGAAATACTTCTTCATTAGAATCGATGCAAGCACCAACATTCGAAAATGGAGAATTAATATTGAGAGATAAAGATATAATATGAGATTATGTCCAAAGCAGTTTTAAAAATAATATTGATTATGTTTTTCTATTTTTTATTTATTTACTTATACCTTTAGTTTTAATTTATCCATCATATTTTTCTTACAAAAAAACTATTATTTATTAAAATTTTGATTTAATTTTAATAAATAATCCCCTTATTTTTTTATACAACCCACCATTACGGTTCTATTGTGTTTAAAGTAAAAAAATGCTATACTTATATTAATTATATTTAAGGGGATTTAAAGTATGCAAAAAGAGATGATCTATTTACCTATACATGAATTTGTCCAAGCTAATTTGGACTTCAATATTGCTTCAACAAGAAAAGATTCAGAATATGATTTCAATTTTACACGTTGAAAAACATTGATTTTTTCAAGTCAAAAACTGAAGTTTGTTTTAAAATATGCACAATCAGTTTTACAATGATTAAGTAAAGTTGTTGATGTTAAAAACTTTAATGTATCAATTGATACAACAACAGTTGATAGATTCAACTTCTCAATTTATGAATTTGATACTCATATCTTCAACTGTAGTTTATTTACAAACTTCTACTTAATTCCAGAAGGAGATTGAGCTTCAAAAATCTTTGAAATGCATTTTTCAAAATTTGACTTAATTAATGGTAATTTAACAACAACTGAACAAACAAGCTTTTGAAAAGGTGAAGAAGGTTTTGAAAAATTTGTAAACATGCTTTATGCAATTATGAAAGAACCTTACAAATTTGAAAAACAAGCACCAATTCAATGACAAGTTGACTTTAAAGATAAAAAATTATCAAGTTCACAAATTAGAATGCAAATTGCTTCACTTGTTCAAACTGGAATTAGACCTGAAGATCCATATTTAACAATTGAACAAGCAATGAAAATTGAACAAGGAGCAAATCCTGATGTGGTTGCACAAGAAGCAAAAGCTGAAAGTGAACAAAAACAAGTTATCAATCCAATTTGAGATGAAGCAATTGAACAAGAAACAAAATATAGAGATTTAAACTTCGCAATGGCAAAATCTCGTGGTATTGATCCAAATAAACAAAAAAAGAAAAGAAAATAAATAATATAATTGATACATCTACTAAGGATGTATTTTTTATTGTTTTACTATTTTGGTTGAAAATGGTTGAAAAATATTATTTTTGGTTGTTTTTGGTTGTTTTTTAAAATAAAGGGTATAAAATAAAAAATGAGGTGTAAATATGTTAAGAGAAGAGAGACTAAAACTAATTTTAGATTTTGTAAATTCAAATGGTTATTGTTCTAATGAAGATATTTCAAAAGCTCTAAACATTCCTTTTACTACCTTGAGAAGAGATTTAACTGATTTAAACGATGAATGCAAATTAAAACGTGTTAATGGTGGAGCACAATCAATTAAAGAAAGATCAATTTTAGAATTAAAATTGGACGAAAAACTAACAGCAAATGTTGAAGCTAAAAAAACAATTGCCAAAAAAGCATTGCATTGTATTAAACCTGGAGAAACTATTTTCTTAGATGCAGGGTCTAGTACATATTATTTAGCTCAACTTATCAATCCGCAATTAAATATTAGAATTTATACTAACTCAGTGATTAATGCACAAGTATTAGCTAATAATGGAGTAACAGATATTTATCTGTTACCTGGAAAATTAAAATTAACAACAGGAGCAATATGTGGAGTTGAAACTATTAGTGCTATTAAAAAATATAATTTTGATGTAGCATTTATTGGTGTCAACGCTGTTGATAATGAATTTAATTTCTATACAACAGATGATGATGAAGCCGAAGTTAAAAAAACAATTATTTTAAATTCGCAATTTGCCTTTGGACTTGCAGATACTAGTAAAATGAAATCAAAATCATTTATTAAATTCAGTGATAAAAGTCAAATTGCTTTAATAAACGAAGAGGTATAACAATGATATATACAATAACATTAAACCCAGCAATTGATCATATAATTTTGGCTGATAAACCAATTGATCTGGGAATAACTAATTATTACAACACAGAATATAAAGTTGTTGGTGGTAAAGGCATTAATGCAGGAGTTATATTAAAAAATTTACAATCACAAGTACAAGCTATTGGGATTATGGGATTGGATAATAAAGAAATCTTTTTAAATAAATTTGAAGAAATTAATTTAAATTATAAATTCTTTTACAATCAGGGCAGTACGAGAGTAAATTATAAAATTAAGCATCTAGCTTCGCACCAAGAAACTGAGCTTAATGGTTTAGGATTTGAAGTAACTCAAGATACTTTAAAAGAGTTTTTAGATTATTTAAAAGATAATTTAAAACCAAATGATATTGTTATGGTTACTGGAAGTGTGGCTCGTGGTGTACAAAGAGATATTTATGAAATAATAGGGCAAATAGTTAATCAAAATTCAGCTTTATTAGTTTGTGATGCAACTAATGATTTATTAATAAATGCTTTAAAACAAAAGCCCTATTTAATTAAACCTAATTTAGAAGAAATCTGCTCAACATTGAATATTGAATTTAATGAAGATATTGATTTTGAACAAACCAAAGATTTAATTAAACAATTGCAAGGATTAGGAGCAAGAAATATTTTATTAAGTAAAGGATCACAAGGAAGTTTATATTTTGATGAAAATAATGATGTATATCAAGTGGGTATTGCAACAGGGAAATTAATCAACTCAGTGGGTGCTGGAGACAGTATGTTAGCTGGTTTTGTTCATGGAATTGATCAAAACTTCTCAGTAACAAAAACCTTACAATTTGCAGCTGCATCTGGAGCTGCAACTGCTTTTAACGAATGACTGGCATCTAAAGATGAAATTATTGCTTTAGTTGACCAAATTAAAGTAGAAAAAATTTAGGAGAGGTATTATATGGAATTAAAAGATTTATTTCATAAGCAAATTGCCTTCTTTAATGAAGATTTAAAAACTAAAGAAGAAGTTATTGACTTTTTAGCTTCAAAATTAGTAAAAGCAAAATTTGTTAAAGATGAAAGTGAATTTAAAGATGCGGTTTGAAAACGTGAAAATCAAGATTCAACAGGAATTGGAGATGGAATTGCTATTCCTCACGTTTTAAATCCAACTGTAAATTCTTCTGCAATTGCTTTTGTTAAATTAAAAAACGAAATTGATTGACAATCATTAGATGGTAAACCTACAGATTTAGTGTTTATGATCATGACAAACGGAAAAGATGGAAATGAACATTTAGAAGCATTGGCAAATCTTTCTGGATTCTTAGTAAAACAAGAAATTCAAGCAGGGTTAAGAAATGCCAAAAGTGTAACTGAAGTTCAAAACTTATTATCAACTAAAATTGAAAAAACAAATAAAGTTAGTGCTGATGGACATTATGATGTAATTGCAATTACAGCATGTCCTACAGGAATTGCTCATACTTATTTAGCTGCAGAAAAAATTGAAGAATATGCTTCTAATTTAGGAATGAGCGTTAAAGTTGAAACTCAAGGAAGAAGAGGAGTTGAAAATAAATTAACAAAAGCAGATATTGAAAATGCCAAAGTTATTATTTTAGCTCACGATAAAGCAATTAACGGTATGGCAAGATTTAACGGAGTTAAAGTTCTTGACACTACTACAAAAGATGCAATTTACAATGGAAAAGATTTAATTGAAAAATTTGATAAAAATCAAAATGTTAAATTAGTTGAAAATGCAAAAGATGACAGTGATGATTCAGTGGGTGAATTATCATTAACACAATTTAAAAAAGTTAAAGATAACTTACTAGCAGGGGTTTCAAGAATGTTGCCATTCGTTGTAGCTGGTGGAGTTATTTTAGGATTTGGATTCCTTTTAGATTATATTTATACAACAGCAATGGGTATGACAGCCATCGCAAATATTAGTGATTATGTCACAAAGGTAATGGGAATATCTCAAGCAGAATATAATGAGGTATATCAATACATTAGTACACCTGGATTTGATCCAGAAAATTCATTATCTATAACATGAAACTTATGAAATAATAAATTTGGAGAATTTAATGGTCAAGCAGGATGAACAATTGGAGCAGATGAATCATTGTATTATGCTGCTGGTTCATTTGGAACAATTTGAGGACCAGCTCATTTCTTCTCAGGAATTGGTAAAGTTGGTATGGAATTAATGATTCCAATTCTTGCAGGTTATGTATGTTACTCAATTGTTGGTCCTCAAGGATTAATGGTTGGAGCAACTGCTGGTTTATTTGCAAATGGAAATGGTATGGTTTATGGAACACCTGGTTCATGAGCTGGGGCTTGAAGTAGATTCTTACCAGATAACATTCAAGGTTTATCATCTGGATTTATTGGAGCATTAGTTGGTGCATATTTAGGTGCACTTGCAGTGTATGGATGAACTAAATTAATGAAAAACTTTGGTAAAGGATTACAAGGAGCACGTGACATCGTGTTTATTCCAGTATTATCACTATTATCTGTAGCAATTATTATGTTAGCAATTAATATTCCTTTAGGATATGTAATGTTAGGATTACAAGAAGGAATTACATTTATGGCAGAAAAAAACTTAATGTTTATTGTATGTACAATTATTGCCTTAATGATGTGTGTTGATATGGGTGGACCAATTAACAAAATTGCGTATACTTTAGGAGTATTGTCAGTAGGTTATGGATTGGTTAAAGATCCAAACTCAGTTGCATATGCAAATCAAACAATGATTATGTCAGCTGCTATGGCTGGGGGAATGATTCCTCCATTGGGAATTGCAATTTCAACAGTACTTTTCCCAAGACAATGAACTGCTAAATCAAAAGATTCAGCAAAAGCAAACTGATTAATGGGAGCATGTTTTATTTCAGAAGGTGCAATTCCATTTATGATTGAAGATCCAAAAAGAATCCCTGTTTCTGCAATGATTGGGGGAGCAATTAGTGGTGCTATTATTGGTGCATTACAAGTTACAATTGCAGCACCACATGGAGGAATCTTTGTTGTGCCATTAACTAACTCATTATTATTTGAAAGTGCATCAATGGCCAAAGCATTTGGAGTAGCTGGATACTTATTAGCAGTAGTTGCTGGTTCAGTTGCAATGGGAATCGTATTAGGTTTCTGAAGATTGGCAGATATTAAATCTGGAAAATTGGCATTAGCAACTTCAAATGGAGTTAAAGAAAGTATTGAAGCTAAAATTGCAAAATTTGCAAACAATGAATCAAAATTGGCTAAATACAATGAAAAATTAAATAAATACAACAAATTTGAACAAGATTTAAAAGCAAAACAATTGGCTTATCAAAATCAAATGACTGAAAAAGCTAAATTAAAAGCTAGTAAATAATTAAAAAAATCCTTGAAAAAAGGATTTTTTTGTCAAAAATAACTTTAAATAATATTATTTTTGATTAAAGGTTGAAGATAGCGTAATGCTTCATTGACACTTTCTAAATCTTCAATGATTTCTTTGGTAATACCATTAATCAATTCATTTTGATTATTTTTATAACGTTTAAATTTAGCAAAAGCTAAATCAATTCGATTTCCTTTTACTTTAAGAAAATAATTAACTAAAAGCATATCTGATTTTAAAACAATTTTTGCATTAGGTGAAAAATCCATTTCTTTATAATTCATAATTACTTTTGGTATTAATACTTTAAATGCTTCAAATTTATTGGCAGCTGTAAAGTAGAAATCTTTATCAAAAACTATTGATTCAGTTTGGCAAAGTGAATTGTAATCTTGATTATCTTTTAATTTTAAAATAAATGGTTGTGTTAAAAAAATATTTTTGGCATATCCAACTAAACTATAGTTAACAATACTAAAATCTTTTTTTAAAATCTTTTCATTTGGATTATTAACATTAACAGAAACCCAAAAATATAGGGAATATTTTTACGTTCAAATATAATTTTTGTACTAGAGTTGACATTTATATCATCAATTTGAGTTTCTGCTGTGCTTATTCCTTTTAATTTAAATTCACTATTTGGATCTAAAATTGCATAAAACATTTGATATATTCTAAATCAATCATATTGCTTTAATTGTTCATTATATTCTTTGATTAATTTATTTTTTTTACCTTTAAAGAAAAAAGTTAGACAAAGAAAAACTATAAATAATGCAATACATGTAAAGAAAAATATAAACATATAATAAAGTTGATTTAAGGTAAATAAACCCTCATAGTTTTGATCAATTTCAGGTTTTTCAATAGAAATATATATAAAAAATATTAAAGCATAAAACCCAGTTAATATAAAAAGAATGTAACTAATTCTAAAATAAATGGTTGCTCATTTAATTGCATGTGTATTGCTATACACAATAATTTCTTTATTAATAATTGATTTTAAATTTTGAAATGTTATTATATTAATTTCTTTTTTATTAAATATTGGTAATTCTATAGTTTTCAATTTTTTTATTTCTTTCTATCATTTACCATTTTCTAAAGTATTTTATCTTATTTTATAAATATTTTTAATAGTTTTTAAAATAACACTTATTGATTAGTTTTTTTGATAAAAAGTTAGTGAATTTAAACTTGATATTCAATGAATCAAGATTGGAATAATTTATATTGGATATCACTTTTAAATTATTCAAATCATTTTTATCATTTATTAAATGCTATAAATATTGATAAAGGAGAAAATAATACTAAAGTACAATTAATAATTACTAAGAATAATAAACAAGCAATAATTACTTATTGATTTCAAAAACCAAATTTCTATAATAGTCCTGATAAAGTAATTATTTCTAAATCTAATTTAGATAGTACAAATATTGTAATTTGAATAATGTGTTTTATTGTAATAGGATACTTAATAGCTACATTACTAACTATAATTTACTTTATTTTCTATTTAAAACATCTATTTAAAATTAAGTAAATACTATTTTGATCCTTAAATATGTTGATATTGATTATAATTAGATAAAAACTTAAAAAATATTCTAAAAAGTAGATTTGACATCTACTTTTTATTTACTATTTTTTTACTTAATACAATATTTATTTTGGTGTAAAATTAATAAGTTAGAAAAAGGTGAAATTTTATGATACAAAAACCAAGAGGAACTGTTGATTTATATGATAAAAAAGTCAAAGAGTTTTTTGCTTTAGAAATGATTATTCGCAATATTGTGGATTTATATAATTATTCAGAAATTAAAACTCCTATCTTTGAATCAACAGATTTATTTTTAAGAGGTGTTGGGAGTGAAACTGACATTGTTAGCAAAGAAATGTATACATTTAATGATAAAAAAAATCGTTCACTTACTTTAAAACCAGAAGGAACTGCACCAACTGTAAGAGCAATTTTGGAAAATAAAATGTATATCAATGAAAATTTACCTTTAAAACTATTTTATTTTTCAAACATGTTTCGTTATGAACGTCCTCAAAATGGAAGACAACGTCAATTTACACAATTTGGGGTTGAAGTGTTTGGACCTAAAAATGCATTGATTGACAGTGAAGTTTTATGCTTAGCTGTAAATATTTTAAATGCAATTGGAATTGAAAATTATTCTGTTCATTTAAATTATTTGGCAACAGGAGAAAATCGTCAAAAATATATTGCTGATTTAAAAATTCAATTATCAACTTTACAATTATGTGATGACTGTCAAACAAGAATTAATACAAATCCCTTAAGAGTTTTGGACTGTAAAGTTGATAGTGCAAAATTTAGTGACATTAAAGATATGAAAGAATATTTAAGCCAAGAAGATCAAACACAATATAGTCATTTAAAAACTACTTTAGATAATTTAGCAATTAAATATCAAGAAGACAAATTATTAGTTCGTGGTTTAGACTATTACACAGGTTATGTATTTGAAATCAAAGATAAAAATGGATCAACTTTACTTGGTGGGGGAAGATTTGACAACTTAGTCAATGAATTAGGACAAGTTGATTTACCAGCTGCAGGATTTGGAATGGGAATTGAAAGAATTGTTCTTGCTCTTGAAGAGGCAAACATTTCTTTAAGTGAGCAAACAACACTTGATGCATACATTATTGGTTTAAGTGATAAAGCAAAACAATTTTCAAATATCTTATTGTTAATGTTAAGAAGTGCTGGTTTAAAAGTTGATTTTGACTATATGAACAGAAGTATGAAATCAGCTTTTAAACAATCTGAAAAACTAAATGCTCAAAATATAATAATTATTGGAGATAATGAATTAAAAGAAAATGTGGTTGTAATTAAAAATCAAATCACTAAAACAGAACAAAAAGTTAATTTTGATCAAATTGTAGAAACAATTATGAAAGGAAAATAAATTTTATGAAAAGAACACATACATGTGGACAATTAAACATTGCAAATGTTAATCAAACAGTTACTTTACAAGGTTGAATTGCAAAAGTGCGTAAAATGGGAGCACTTACTTTTGTAGATTTACGTGATCGTTATGGAATTACTCAATTAGTAATTGGAGAAGAATTGAATCAATTCAATGATATTTTAAAAAATGAATTTGTAATTGAAGTTACTGGAAAAGTGATTGAAAGAAAATCAAAAAATAAAGATTTAACAACTGGAGAAATTGAAATTGAAGTTTTAAATATTATTTTAATTAATAAAACTGAATTAACTCCTTTTGAAATTAAAGATAACATTGAAGCACAAGAAGATACACGTCTAACATATCGTTATTTAGATTTACGTCGTCCAGAAATGCAAAAAAAATTAATTGTAAGAAGTCAAATGAATCATTCAATTAGAAACTTTTTTATTGAAAATAACTTTCTTGAAATTGAAACACCATTTTTTGGTAAATCAACTCCAGAAGGAGCACGTGACTTTTTAGTTCCTTCAAGATTAAATCAAGGGAAATTTTATGCTTTACCTCAATCTCCTCAATTGTATAAACAATTGTTTATGATTTCAGGATTAGATCGCTACTTTCAAATTGTTAAATGTTTTAGAGATGAAGATTTAAGAATTGATCGCCAACCTGAATTTACTCAACTTGACATGGAAATGAGTTTTGCAAATGGAGAAGATGCAATGAACATGATTGAAGCAATGTTCAAAAGACTTGTTTTAGATGTTAAAGGAATTGATATTAAAGAACCCATTCAAAGAATGAGTTGAAATGAATCATTTGATAAATATGGAAATGATAAACCAGATTTAAGATTTGGTTATGAAATCAATACAGTTGATCAATTATTTGAAAATACACAAATTCCTTTATTTTCAAATTTAGAAAATAAAACTATTAGAGCAATTTGTGTTGAAGGTTTATTAAACAAAAAAGAATTAGAAGCATTAACAGAAACTTCAAAACAAAATAGTGTCAATATTTTAGCATTTGCAAAATATGATTTAAATGAATGAAGTGGATCAATTGGATCAAAGTTAAGTGATAATGAAAAGCAAAATTTAATTAGTCATTTTAATATTCAAAAACCAGTCACAATTTTATTTACTGTTGAAGAATATGAAAGAGCTTCAAAAGCATTAGGAGCTGTAAGAAATCATGTTGCAAAACTTCAAGATTTATTAGATGAAAATGATTTAAAGTTTGTATGAATTGTTGATTTTCCTTTATTTGAATTTTCAGAGGAAGAAAATCGCTTTGTAGCAGCGCATCACCCATTTACAAGCCCAATTGATGAACACTTGAATAGTTTTGACAAGGATATGAAAAATGCTTTTGCAAAAGCCTATGACATTGTCTTAAATGGTTTTGAAGTTGGCGGGGGAAGCCAAAGAATTACAAATGCAAGTATTCAACAAAGAATGTTTGATGCAATTGGTTTAACAAAAGAACAAATTGAACAAAACTTTGGTTGATTTGTAAATGCCTATAAGTATGGAGCACCATATCATTCTGGATGTGCTTTAGGATTAGATAGAATTTGTATGTTATTAACTGGAAGTGAAAACATTAGAGAAGTAATTGCTTTTCCAAAAAATTCATCTGGAATTGATCCAATGACAAATGCACCAGATACTGTAAGTCAATCACAATTAGAGGAATTGGCTATTAAATTAAATTAATAAAGGGGAAAGAATATGTCAAAAGCTAAAATAGTTTATGCTAGTCAAACTAAAAATACAGAAGAAATAGCCTATATTGTTTCAAATCGATTAGAAAAATTAGGGGTTGAAGTAGATATTGAAGAATGTTGAAATGCAACTCCAAAATCATTTCAAGAATATGATATTTGTATTGTTGCAACATATACTTATGGAGATGGCGATATTCCAGATGAATTAATTGATTTCTATTATGATCTAAAAAAAGTAGATCTTAAAGGTAAAATTTATGGAACATGTGGGTCAGGAGACCGTTTTTATGAACATTTTGCAGTAGCAGTTGATGATTTTGCAGCAGCATTTGAACAAGCAGGTGCTATTAAAGGTAGTGAAAGTGTCAAAATTGAACTTGATCCAAAAGAAGAAGATATTCAAGAATTAGAAAAATTTTGTCAGCAATTAGTTGATAAATTAACTTAAAAGACTTTTACAAAAGTCTTTTTATTTTATTTTTGGCACAAATAAGAATATTTCATATTTAATTTCTATAAAACCCAGTATTTATAGTTATTGTAAATAATAATCAAATCATATAAAATACTTTTATAGATAAAAGAGGAAGTTCATATGAGTGTAAATGACAGCGTAAAAGATCTTATTGGTAATTTCTTTAGAATGGATACAAATCTTGAATATTTTGCACCAGGATATATTGGTACAAAAAAGATCACAGAAGATAAAATACCATGATTGGGGTTAAGAAATTTAAATAGAGCTATTTATCTAGCAACAACATTTAACTTTTATTTCTTTGAAACTATGATTGCTGATATTTCAATTGCAATGGATGCAAAAGGGGTAGAACCAATTGTAATTGAAGCAAGAGATAATTTTACTAAATTTATTGAATTAGAAAAATTAGGGTTCTTGCAATCAAGAGTTCAAGTATTACCAGGTCCACAAATGCTGGTATTAAAAGATATTTATAAATTTATGACAAATAATTTTAATAAATTTAATGATTTCTTTGAAAATGATCCAAACATTAAATTATTAGCACAACATCAAGGTGCGTTATCAGCTCCATTATTCTTAGAAGATGATGAAGTATATGAATACTATGAAAAAGGTGCTAAATTAATATTTGCAAGTAGTAAAAAATAATTTACTGCTTTTTTTATACTCAATTTAAGAATTAAAAAAACATGTTTTATAACATGTCTTATTTTTTTATAGCTTGTTCACCAGTTTTGTGAAGTCTTACAGTAACTGTTGCCTCACCTGTAATTCATGATCCATCTGTACCTCAATATTTTACAGTAATTGATTGCGATTCTAATTCAAGATTTTTAATAACTTTATCTCAATCATTTTGATAAGTTTTACCTTTTTGTACTAAATCTTGGTTATTTGGATCAATATCAAATTGATTTTTAACTGTTGTATTAAACACTGAATCTACTTGTGTTCCAATTAAAATTCATGCATATTCAACTGGATCAGTTAAATCAGTTCAACCTTTTTCAATGGCTTCTTCGGCACTTGCAAATTGACTTTCTCAGTCCATTACAAACCCTGTGGCCATGTCTAAAGATTCTTGTGCTTCACCTAAATTACCATTATCTTCTGGGTTAGGTGTTTCTGGATCAGTTGGTCCTGGATTTTCTGGATCAGTTGGTCCAGGTTCAGGAGCAATAACTTCTTCTTGATATTCTCAAGATAAAGTAACTTCTCCAGTTACTGGAAGGAAAAAGTCACTTTTTCCAGCTAATGTTACACTTCCTGTATCATTTGAATAATCTACAGTTCCTTTAATATCATATTGTAAAGAACTAATTACTTTTAGTTTCTTTATTGCTAATTTAATACCGTTGTCGTCCTTAGAATTTATAATTATTTTATTGATATTTGTGAAAATGTCTGTCATATCCCCAGTTGCAAATGTTTCTACATCACCTGGATCACAAGATATTACACTTGAAGCTCCAGTTGCAGTAACGGATGCAGCACCAATTATTGACAATAATTTTTTCATAAAAATGCACCCCCTTATAAATTCTATTTATATTTTACTATGTATGTTGCATATAGCAATCAAGTATAAGTGTGATTTAAATAAAAAAAATCCCATAAATAGGGGACTTTTTTTAACTATTTAAGACTATTTTGATAGCAGTTTTTCCTTTTAATCATGAACCTTCAAGACCAAAACAATCGATTTCAAATTCTTGGTCTTTTAATTCAATTTCATTTTCGACAACTGTTTCTCATAAGTTTGTGTCTCAATCAACTTGATATTTAATAAAGTTTGGATCTAATACTACTTCTGGAATATCATATAATCCTAGAATTTTTAACATTGTAGTTCTAAATACAGATTGAACTGTAGACATAACTCCACCGTTAACATCCATTCATATAAAGTGTTCTAGAGATTCGTATTTATCTTGTTCACCTAATTCATTTTTTTCTCAAGCTTTTGTACGACTTTCAACAACTTCTTTTCATCTAATATTGAAGTTTGCATTTGAATTTAATTCTTCTCCTAAATTACCTAAATCATTTTCACCATCTTCTGCATCTTTATTTTTTGATCAAGATACTTCAACAGTTCCTTTGTAATTTGGTCATTTTAGTTCATCACCTTTAATTATTGCACCATTTTCATTAATATCAGAAATGATAACGTGTTCTAATTTCAATTCATTTAAAGTATTTGCATTAGCCTTAATTACCAATCCTCATACTGAACCTGGATTTGTAGGTAAAGTTATTAAATCATCTGCAAGCATTGTTCTTTGAATTAATTTTGTAATATCTTTTTCATCTTTATCAACTTCTTGTTCAACAAAGATACTAAATGTAACTTCGACGCTTCCTTTATAAATAATTGAATTATCTTTTGCTTTAATTGTTGCAGATGAATCTGTAATATTGATAACTTCAACTTCTGCTTTTTGCAATGCTTGGTTTTTAATAGCAACTCTGTTTAAAATTGTTTCACTATCTTTATCATTGATTTCTCCAAGTTTTCTGACACTAATTACGTCTTCTAAAGCACTTGAAATTGTGAAAGTAACAGAGATTGTTGATGGATTATAAAACTCACTATCATTTTTAACTTTAATATCAGCTTTATTTTCACCAATATTAATTACTTCAAGTTCACTAATAATTAAATCAGGATTTAAAGTTTCTGCTTTGGCAAGTAAAGTATCTGGTTCACTATCACCAACTCCAAGAAGATCTGTTGTTTTTAAATGTTCTTTTAAATCAATTTTTTCCTCTGGTGGTGTTGGAGTTGAAGCAAGACTATAAGTTATTTTAATTGAACCTTGTTCATAAACTGTTGAGTTTGCTTTAACTTTAATTGTGGCATTAGTGTCATTAATTGCACTAACTTCAATTTCACTTGTATTAACTTGTGAGTTTTTAGCTTTAACAGCACTTAAAATTGTATTTTCATCAGCTTTACTAATTTCACCTAAATTAGTTGTTTTTAAATGTTGCTCTAGTTTGATTAATTCAATTGGAGGTTCTACTGATTCTTCAACTGTAAATTTAACAGCAACACTACCTTTATAAACTTTTGAATTTGATTTTGAATTAATTAAAGCACTTGTTGAAGTAATATTTGAAATAGTTACTTCTTTTGTATTTAAAGCACTATTCAGGTTTGCAATTGCATTTAAAATAGTTGTTGATTGATTATCTGCAAGCTCACCTAAACTAGTAGTTTTAATTACAGAGCTCAATTCAACACGAGTATCTGCTTCTTTAACAGAGAATGAAACTTTTGCAGAACCATAATATTTTTCAGAATTATTTTTTGCCTGAATTGTAGCACCTTTATTAGTAATATTGATAACTTCTATTTCATTTGTATCAAGATTTGTATTTTTTGTACTTAAAACACTTAAAATTACACTTGCATCAACTTTTTCAAATTCACCTAAGTTTTTTACTTTAATAACATCATGTAAATTTTGAACATACATTCATTGAACTTTAGCACTACCTTCAAGATCAAAACCTCACTCAATGTTTGGTGTTAAAGTAACAGTACCTTTATCTGAACTTGAAAGGGCAGGATCACCTTCAATATCAACTTGAAAGCTGGCTAATTTTTTAGACGCATCAATTGCATCATTAATTCCTTTAATTGATTTTTCTTTAATTTTTAAGACCATATCTGTAGTCAATTCAGATAAAGGTCCTTTTCCTAGAACCGCAACTTCTCCGCATGATACTGCACTAGCTGCAGCGGGAGCAGTTACCGAAGCGGCACCGATTAGTGATAGTAACTTTTTCATATAGTTGCTCCCCCCTTAAAATATAAAAATATTAATATAATTTTATCTTTTAATTTATGATAAAACAAGTTATCAACTTGTAAGTGTGCTGTATAATCTAAATAAACAAGGGGTTATTTATGCAAAATCAAGAAATTGAAAAAAAATATAAATGAAAGTTGGAATTTAGTTTTAAAAGTAAAAAACATTTCATTAAAAAGCTTAATAAGATTATTAAAATGAATATGAAACTATTAAAATTTGAAGATAAATTTAATGATTTTCAAGTTTTTAAGAAATTTTTCTTTAAAAATAGAAAAGTTAATAAATTAGAAGAACAATTAGCTTATCCATTTAATTTATTAGAAGTTGAACAAAATAATGATTATTTATTGGAATTAAATCAGATTTATAATATAAAAATGAATGATATTAGTGATAAATTTACTTGAGTTCAAGAAAATTTAAAAAACTATAATAAAGATCAATTTTTAGAGTTTGTTAAAAATGATAATGATTTAAAAAACTATTATAAGAGCTATGTTGATTTTTATAAAGAAATTAAATATTTATTGCCAGAAAAAGATAGAAAAATATTGGCCAAAACCAATGGATCTAGTTCTACAATCTATGAAATGTATGAAACTTTAATGTATAAAGATTACAAAACATCCAAGTTTATTTTTCAAAATCAAGAATATAAATTAGATAATAAAACTTATACTCAAATACTTACAGATAGTAATCCTATTAAAGATCAAAAATTAAGAATTGAATATAGTCAAGCTTTTAATAAGAATATCTTTAATAAAAGATTTAGTTTTATCAAACTATATGATGCTTTGATTCGTGAAAATGTTGAAAGTTATAAGTTAATTGGAATTAAAGATTATTTTGAATACTTCTTTGATGATAGTGATTTTTATAAACCAGATTTAGAAACAATTATTAATGCAACTTCAAAATATGAATATTTAGTCGAAAAATTTTATTTACTATTCAAAGAACATTTTAATTTTGATAATGAATTTTATATTACAGATACTTCTTTAAAATTAAGTAAAGAAAATAATCAAAAAATTACGATTGAAAAGGGCATTGAAGTTATAAAATCAGCTTTTGATATTTTTGGAGATGAATACGGTCAATTTTTAGAAGAAATGTTAATTCCTGGAAAAATTGATTATTTAGAGTATAAATATAAAAATTCAGGAGCCTTTACAATTACAAACAATTATTTTAAGCCTTTAATATCTCTAAATTGAACTAATGATATTAGTTCAATCATGACATTGGGTCATGAATTAGGTCATGGTATTCATCATTTATATGCTCAAAAATATCAACCTGAACCTTTTAATAGTTTTGGCCATTTAATAGGAGAAGTTGCTTCAACTTTTAATGAATTGATAATAATGCAATATTTATTAAAAACAGCAAGTAAAGAAACTAAGATTTGATTAATCCAAAATAAAATTGAGTTTCTAATGTCCAATCTATTTTCTGCAATTAAATTCACAAAATTTGAGTTAAATTGTTTTGAGCAAGTACATAATGACAAAATTATTAATGAACTCTATTTAGATCAATTAATTAAAGAATTAAATCAAAATTCATCAATACAATATTTTGATAAAGAGTTTAAAAAATATAGTTGAATAAATATTGACCATATTTTTGAACAACCGTTTTATTTATATAAATATAGTGTTTCAATTTCTGTTGCTTTTCATTTTTTTAATAATTTTCTAAAAACTGGTGATATTACTCCATTTATTGAATTTTTAAAAGAGGGTGGCAATCTGGAACCAAAACAATTATTTAAAAAGTATGGTTTTGATACTTTAAATGAACATAGTTATGATTCAATTTTTCAATATATTGATAAGCTAATTGAACAGTTAAGAGAACTTATAAAATAAAAAGATGTTTTAATAAACATCTTTTAAAAAGTGACTCATTATAAAACTAAAAGAATTAATATATGCATAAAATTCAATCACAGAAACATTGCAATTAATGAATTTATCTTCACTAATTTTTTTAACCTTTAGTAATTGACGCAAATACTTTGTAACAATAATTGCTAAAAATGAAATATCTGTGATTTTAGTATCAATTTTAATTACTTGGTCAACAACCATTGGAATATATTCATCATTTTTCAATTGAACTAAAAGTTCTTTTTTAAAAATTTCTAGATTTTGATCAATAATTTTATTAATTAATTCTAAACAATATTGTTTTTTATTACCAATATCTGTTTTATTAATTCCTTCAAAATAATTGGCAATTGTTTCAATTGCTTTTACAATTCCAAGCGTTGTACAGTAATCAATTATAAACTTATGAAATTTTTTTAAGATTCTTACATTTGATTTAATCAAACTATATTTTTGATTAAAGAAGTTTTTATAATTGTCAACTGATTTGAACATTTGACTATATTGCTCATAACTTGTTGTAAAAGTTAATTTAAAATTATCTAAATTTTTATTAAATTTAAGTAATCACTTTTCTAATTTTTTAAATGCTTTTTTTAATTCCTTATCTCAAAAAGGATTAACATTTTTTAAGTGATTAATTTGGTTTTCATTTAACACACTTGGTTTATAACTATTTATCATACAAAATCATCTTCCTTAAATACTTTAAATATTATATAGTATTTATAGCAAAGGAATAAATTAAACTATGCTTGGAAAATACGATTTTAAAGAAGAACATATTGATGAAGTTTTAAATTATTTTGCTTTATCACTTTCAAATACGTTTATGTGACTAAAATTAGTCAAAGAACATTATAAAAAATTTGATTTAGATTATCAAAGAGTTAATAAAATGATTAAAATGTTACGATCAATTGAATTTTTTCATGAGTTTCAAAGTGTGAGAGATTTATTTTATGATTGATATGATCAACAATTTATGTATTTTTTAAAATTAGATGAACAATCAATTGAATTTGACAGAGATATTTTGCAACCAAGAATGATTTCTTTGAAAGAAACAATTATTACAACTGATAAGACAGTGAGATTTATTTATGATTTTATTGCTAAACATAATCGTTTACCAGACAAAGTTGAAGTAGTTGATTTTTTACTAGTTAGAGCAGTTGATTATATTAGTGCTATTGAAAAACTATATCAAGTAAATAAATTTATATTAAATCCTCAACAAAAGGACATATTGAAAAATTTGAAAGAAGAAATTGATGTTGATGAATGAATATTGGGAATAGAATTAACAATTGGTATTTATGAAGATGAATTTGCTCATGTAAAAGCAAAAAATGATCCTTTTGATAATGGTTTTAATGATTATTGAAAAATAAATGGAATTTTATATCAAATTCAAGTAATTTGTGAACTAGCAAATAATATATCTGAAAATTAATATTTGAAAGAAAAAAGAGTTATTAATTTAAAAACAATCTTGTTTCCAAGATTGTTTTTAAATTTCTTAAATAATTTCTTTAAATTTTTTACCATCTAAAATTATTTCATCTAATTTAAATGTATTTTCAGAATGACTAGAAACAATGTTTACTTCAGTTCCATAATTTTCAAAAATATATTTAATAGCAGTTTTAGCTACTTCTTTTGAATTAGAAGAAGTGAAATCTGCTTGATCACACAAAGGAATGTCTCCAACAAATAATAACTTTTGTTCTTTTGTGTAAAACATATGTTTCAATTCGTTATTAATTTCAAATTTATCAAAGCTAAATTCAAAATTTTTAATTACTAATTGAAAACTTTTATTAATAAAAATTTTATGTTTAATATCTCAAGGTGTTTTTTGTGATTCATTTTTATTTATATTTGTAATTAAACGATCGTATTCTTCAGGATCTATAATTAAATTAACTTCAGGATATTTTTTAACAATGTTATCAATTCCAAGTCCATGGTTAATGTTTCCATTAGTTAAGATTATAGTAGTTAATTCAATGTTTCTTTTTTCTAAAAAATTTATGATTGTATTATCTAAGCCAAAAATATCAATTAAAATAGCAGTATTATCTTGATTGACAAGTAAATGTGCTACACTTGAATTTAATTCTTCATTTGTAAAACTTCTCATTATAAACATATGCATTAATTCCGTTTCTTGCTTTTTTTAACAATATATAAGCAATATAATTATAAATTTATTTTTAATAATATAAGTGAAATATTTAAATTATTTTAAATTTGCAATTAAATTTTTAAAAATAGTTAAACCAAAAGAGAAATAAAAGTAAAAAAATGGATAAGATTTCAAAAATAATTAAATTTTTAAGTTTATAAGTGTTTAATTTGAAATTTATTTTCAAATTATTCAATTTGCTATATCATTATGTTTAAAATTAAGTTATAGTTTATTTGAAGGAAGTAAATATTATGAGACAAACAGTAAAAGTAACTATTACAAACATTGTTAATTTTGGTGCATTTTGTGATGTAACAATTGATGGCAAAGTTTATAACGGTTTAATTCATATCTCAGAAATTACAGATGGTTATGTTGCAAACGTATCAGATCATTTATCAGTTGGTGAAACAGTTGATGGTTATGTAATTTCAGTTGATGAATCAAAAAACCAAGCTAAAATTTCTTTAAAAAACGCACAGTAATATCTGTATAAACTTTTAAAGGAGTCATAAAAAACTTATCTAAGAATAGATAAGTTTTTTTTATTTATAATAATTAAGAAGGGTGTCGTAGAAGTCCATGAAAGAAGAAAAATTTTTTACAAATAAAGATCAACAAGAATTATTGACAGAAATTCAAAATGAGATTAAAACTTCAGATGAAGTCTATTTAATTTATCCATTTATTTCAAAAATGATTCTAAATAAGATTTCTTCAACTTTTGATTACTGTTTAGAACACAATATTCCAATTAAAATAATTTCAACAACATTTGATGATTTATCACAATTTAATAATTTAAATGAATTAAAAAATATTGTTGAAAAATATAGTAATATTGAAATCAAAATTGAAGATAACCTAGAAAAGCATAGTGAAAGAATTCATATTAAAGCTTCAATTTTTAAAAGAAAACATAAACCTGATAGTGCTATTATTGGTTCATCTAATTTGACTTATAAGGGAATGGTTAGTGGAAGAGAATGAAATATTAAAATCATTTCAAAACAGGAAAATGACTTAGTTCAACAAATGATTGAAGAATTTGATAATTTGTGAGTAGAGGATTTTATTAATTTTTCAGATACAGAACAAAGAGAATTTTTAATTCAAAGAGTTAAAGAAAATCAAGAAGCCAAAATTCAATTGGATTTAATGAATCAAAATTCAAATTTTGTTTATGTAAGACGATATTTATATAAATTTCAAAAAGAAGTTATTAATAAGCTATCATATCGACGATTTATGGGTAAAGATAAACATTTAGTTGTTATGGCAACTGGTACTGGAAAAACACTTGTTTCTGCTTTTGACTATAAAAGACAAATTGAAAGTGCAAAACAAAATTTAAGAATTTTATTTTTAGCACATCAAAAAGAAATTATTGATCAAGCTATTAAAACTTATCGTCAAGTTTTAAATGATCCTAATTTTGGAGAAGTGTTATATGATGGTCAAAACATTAGTCAAAAACCAAAACATCTTTTTGCAACCATACAGTCACTTTCAAACAAAATTAGTGATTTTGAAAAAGACCAATTTGATATCATTGTTTTTGATGAAGCACATCATATTGCTGCAAACACTTTTGATAAAACTTTTAATTATTTTCAACCAAAACAAATTTTAGGTTTAACAGCAACTCCTGAAAGAGAAGATGGAAAAGACATAAAAACATATTTTAATAATGAATTTGCGTCAGAATTAAGATTATGAGATGCTGTAAATCAAAAATTACTTTGTCCTTTTGATTATTATTGTGTTGATGATACTTCAACTGATTTAACTGGAGTTGATTTAGATTCAGATAAAGAAATATTTAAAAAAATAAATACTGATTCTAGAAATGAATTATTATATAAAACAATTGAAAAATATTTGGGAATATATGCAAGACCAACTGCTTTGATATTTTGTGTGACAATTGAGCATGCCAATATTATTGCTAGTTTTTTAAAATTAAAAAATTTAAAAGCAGAAGTATTAACTTCTGAAAAT
Organism: Spiroplasma culicicola AES-1; assembly: GCF_000565175.1. Lineage (NCBI taxonomy): Bacteria > Bacillati > Mycoplasmatota > Mollicutes > Entomoplasmatales > Spiroplasmataceae > Spiroplasma > Spiroplasma culicicola. The sequence continues at coordinate 558,962 of NZ_CP006681.1, forward strand.
AAAAAAGAGCGTAAAAGAATTTTGCATGAATTTAGTACTGGAAGAATAAATTACTTATGTGTTGTCAATATTTTTAATGAAGGAATTGATATTCCACAAATTAATACTATTATTTTATTGAGACCAACAAATTCCAAAACAATTTATCTTCAACAACTTGGAAGAGGGCTAAGAAAAACAGAACTTAAAAATAAATTAGAAGTTTATGATTTAATTTCTAATATAGATAGTAAATATGATTTAACTTTAGGAATTAGAAATTTATTTGATCCAAAAATTATAGGAACTAATTTTATTTCTGCAAAACAAGGTTTACCATATAATTCAACAATTACTTTAGAAAAACGTGCAGAAGAATTAATTTTAAGAAGTCTTAAAAAATGATATGGTAATAAAATTATTCTTAAAGATCAAGTTGTTAAATATTATAAAAAATATCAAGATAAAGCTTTGGAAATGATTATTAAAGATTATGATTTATCTCTACAAGATTTTTATAATACTTTAGATGATTTATTTTTAAAAACAGCGAAACAAATAGGCAAGTATCAAAAATTTGAAAATGAAACTAAAAGAAATAAAAATATTTTAAAACAATTTATTTTCTTAGATAATTATCAAATTATAAATTACTTTTTAAAACGATTATCTAATCAAATTTTAAAATCTGAAATTGATTTAGATTTTGATAATTTATTAATGACTTCGTTTTTATATGAAATTACAAGTATGGATAAATTTTTACAATTGTATCCAAATTATTTAGAAATAAATGATCTTGTTGAACATTTCATTAATAATAATAAAATTATTGTTGAAGAATTAATCTTAATATTAAAATATAAGCTTGAAAATGAAACTTTAATTTTTACAAGTAATATTGATAAGCTTTTATCAATTGATTCAACTTATACAGTAAAACAATCACTTGCAGCAGTTGGAAGAACCAATTTCTTACATTATCGTGAAGAATTAAAAGTATTGACTTTTCAAGCTGGATATTTAACTTGACAAAATTCAAAGCAAATTATCTTAGCAGATGAAGATGGAACAGGATATGGAAAATTGACAAAATATGATCCTGATAATAAGAAGTTTTATTGGTCTCTTCCCGAAACAATGACTTTAAAGCATAAAATTATTAAAGATTTTAAAGATGAAAATATAATTAAATACTTATTTATTCATGATCGCCAAAATTATGAACAAAAAAATATGTTTTTAAAATTATATAAATTCACTGGAATTGGAACTTTTAAAGAAATGTTGGTTAATAATTATTTAACAGCAGAATTTGATATTTTTTAAATATATTAAAAGGAGATAGATACTATCTCCTTTTAAATTACACTTTTTGTTTATTGTAATCACTTTTATGCTTATTATAATAAAAATAGTATTAAAAGAATGAATGAAATAATAACTCTATCAAAAAGGATGGCAGGGTGGGTTTGTCGAATGAAAGGAATTAATATATGTTTAAATTACTAAGTTTAATTGGAACTTTATCAGTTGGTTCATCAGCTGTGACGCCAATTGTAATTGCAAATCATAATGTAAATGAAGAAATTTCAACTGATGTTGAAAAAGGAATGATGTATATTTTTATTGATAATGATAAACATTTTGATAGTGAGGGAAATCTAATACTTGGAACTCAAGATTACAAAGAGATTTTAATTAAAGAAGTAGAAAGACAAAGACAATTTAATCAAGAAAATGGTGTTACAAATTTTGAAATTAAAGAAAGTACTACAAGATTTCCTGGAACTCAAAAAGATGGAGAAATTCAAGTAGGAAGAAATATTGCAAGAATAGTTAATGCAGTTGAATATGAAATTTTAAATGTTAATGTGAATATTGAAAAACTAGATAACTTTGGAAACTTTACATACGCAATCGAATATACAGCAATTGCTGATGGAGAGCAATATACTGAAAATTTATATGGATATCAACCAAAACAAGCTTTAACAGATTTTCAAATTAAACCAGGATATGTAATTCAATTCGAAACAGAATATGAAATTGGAAATTCAATTGAATATACTGATAATAATTTTGAATCTGGAATTTATTTACCTGATTTAGGAATTGATTTCTTAGTATGGCAAGTTATTGATATGTTTAATTATTCAAATTCAAATTTCAATTCTGACGCAATTGATTATATTAATAAAACTATGAATACAAAAATTGAATCTGCAACTTCAATCGAAGTTTATTCAGCAGTAAAAAATAATGAAGGTTATGAAAAGGGTTCACAAATTTTAAATGATGAAGTTGTAAGTGATGAATATTTCTATGTTTCATTCACATCAAGTGATGCAACTGGAACATTCAACATGCTAGTACATAAATAAAATAAAAAATATCTTTATTAACTAATCAAAAGATTGATTTAGTTTTATAAAGATATTTTTTTATAAATAATTAATATTTGAAATCACAATCATTAACATGATCATTTATTATTCCAATTGCTTGTAAAAATGAATAAACGGTAGTTTTTCCCAAAAAAGCAAATCCTTTTTGCTTTAAGATTTTGCTAATTTCAATTGATAAATCTGAATAGGCAAGTATTTCTTCTTGTTTTTCAATTGAATTAACTATTTGTTTATTGTTAACAAAACTTCAAATAAAATTACTAAAACTTTGATATTCTTCTTGAATTTTTAAAAAAGCATTAGCATTAGTAACAGCTGCTTTAATTTTTAATCTATTTCTAATAATTCCAGGATTATTTAATAATTCATTTTTTTTACTTTCATTATATTGTGCAATTTTTTGATAATCTCAATTATCAAAAGCTGTTCTAAAGTTAGTTCGTTTCTTTAAAATCGTATTTCAACTTAAACCTGCTTGATTTAATTCTAAAATTAGCATTTCAAATATTTTTGTATCATCATAAACAGGTTTACATCATTCATTATCATGATATTCTTGATCAAATTGATCTTTTGTAGCTCATAGACATCTCTTTTTCATTTTTTATTTCCTTTGTTTTCAATTTATTATACCACTTAAAGTATGAATAAATATTTGAGAATAAATTCATAAATGATTATACAACCCTTAGTGGCGAGAGGGTATATTTTTAATCATTTTTTTGCTATAATCTATTTAAATAGTTTGATATTTATAGGGGAGAAATTGTATGTTTGTAAAGAAAATACTTGTAAAAAACTTCATAATACCAGGAGAACAAGAGTTCATTTTTGATGAGGAACAAAACTTAATTGATGGGTGATTTTATAACATTAAAGAATTACCTTTAATTAATGAATTGTTAAACGGTAAGTGAAATGAAAATACTTTAAGTTTTGAAAAATATTATCCAAAATTTGCAAGAAAAATTGCAGATATGGATTTACAAATTGATGCTTTAATTGTATTTACACCAGAAGAATTAGAATTAATGAATAAACATATTATTCAATATACTGGAAAAGCTCAATATTCAAGAGCATGATATTATTCAATTAAATGTACATATCCATACATTTTCCCAGTAGTATCATTAGTACCAGCTGAAAATCCAAAAGATAATACTTTTGGTATTGGAACTCATTATGAAAAATTTATCAAAGTTAATTCAACTAAAAAAGATATTTTAACAGTTACAGGAATGAATGCTGTTGGACTATTACGTGAAAAATACTTTGAATATAAAGCAATGCAAGTTAGAGTTGATCAATTAAAAACTCATAAACGTTATTTAGATGTTATTAAATCAACATATAGATATGATGAACAATTTATTAAAAAAATTGGACAAGTAGTTTACGCAATTGATGATGGAGATGTAATCAATTATGGAGACCAAGCAGATTTCTTCTTAAGAAATAAAGGGTTTGCAGAGTTTTTAGATTCAGTGCCATTATTAAAAGAGAATTTAGAAATTAAATTTGATTTTGCAGAAATGTTATATGAAGTATATTTAAGAGATTTACAATGAATATATTCAGTAAAAAGTTCAAATGATATTTTAGAAATTAGAAAAATAATTGTTAAAGCTCACTGTGAAAAACCATTAAATGATCGTAATGTTTTATCATTAATTAAATTTGATTTAAAATATGATCCAAAAATGGATATAACAGAAATGCAAAAAGAATTTATTGAAGATCCAACAAATGCAACAGTGTTAAAAGAAAAAGATGAACCAATTAATATGTTTGATAAAAGCGTTGTTGAAGAGGTTGATTTAACTAAATATGATGATACTTCTGATTTAGAAGATTTAGCAATTTTAAAATCTTCTTTAAAAGATGAAGAGAAAAAAATTAAAGAAGCTCGTAAAGCTGAATTATTAAAAGCTAAAAGACAAATTCAAGATGCTAAAGAACATGAAAAACGTGTTACTTTAGAAGAAAAACAAAAATTAAAAGCTGCAAAAGAAAAAATGAAAGCAAAGGAACTTGAAACATCAAAAAAAATTGCTGAGGGAAAAAGAAAAGCAGCTGAAAAACAAAAACAACAAGATTTAATTCTAAAACAACAAAGACAAAAAAGAAATGAATCTCAACAAAAAGCAGATTAGTATCTGCTTTTTTATTGCACTAATCGATATGTTTTATTAATGAGTGTAATAAAAGTATAGAATTTATGTATAATCTTAGTATAAGAGGTATTTATCATGGACAAATCAAAAAACAATAAACTTGTAGAAGAGTATGATTTTATTGATCGTGCTGCTTTGTATAAGGAATTAAAAAATAACCAAATTTCTAATGAAGATGCTCAAAAATTTGTTGAATCTATTTTTGAAAATTATTTCTTAGATAATGATAATATTAACTTTTTACAAATGAATGGGTATCATTTTTTTTCATTTTTAGATGATGAACTTTGTTTTTGTTTAAGCGCAAAACCATATGGAGAATGTTGCAAACTTAATTTAAAAACAGATATTCATAAAGAATATGTTGCATTTGAAAAAAGTTTAGTAAATGACAAAGAATATCAAAAATACTTACTAAATTCACAAGAAATTTATCAAGCAGTTTATAAAAAAGTTGCAAAACAAGAAGTATGTAATTATGTTTCATGTTCAGAACCAACAGTTGCAAATAATTTATATAACTTTGATTTTGCAAAACAAAAATTTGTAACTACAAAAAAAGATATTCCATTTGATAATAAATACAAAATGGGAGATATCTTCTTTGACTTAGCTGTTAAAAAAACATTCACTTTCAATGGTTTTTGTAAAAAACATGATGAGCTTACAAATATAAAGCTATCAAAAGATTCTAAAGATAAAGATATCATTAATTTGCATTATCGTGCATTAGTGTTTAAAGCATTTAACTATAAAGTTTATTTAAATGCTTTAAAAGAAGAATATTTAAAATATTTTAATTCAATTAAAGAAGAAGGTTTTAAATCGTTATTTATCTTTAGATTAAAAAAAGTTTCAAACCAGACTAGTTCAGTTTTTAATACACTAGTTGAATATCAAAAAAATTTAAAAACTAATAATGAAATTGAAATTGTTAAAATTAATTTACCAGTTTCAGAAGCAATTGAGGTCTTAGATCTAGTTTATCCTCAAATTTGTCCAAATGATTTTAAACTTGTAAACTCTGTAAATAATATCTTTATTCAAGAAAATATTGCTATTATGAATGTTGCAAATGAGAATAAACATTCGTTTACAACATTCAGTTATATTAAAAGTAATAAAGCATTGAATGAATTCTTCAAACAATATTTAAAAATAATTAAAGATAAAGCAAAATCAGAAGCTGCATTTGTTTCAAATTGTGCTTTGATTTTAACTGATAATATTTTGTTTAAACAAGAGTATTTTGATCAATTATCTCAAGAAAATAAAGCTTTATTTTCTGCATTAAATAAATTTAGATTTGAAAATCCTAATATGGGTCAAGAATACATTAAGATGAAATTCTTTGCGGGATTTAATAAAGGTAACAATTTCTTTTAATAGAAATTGTTTTAAAGAAGGTTAGTTTTATATGTACAATGAAAAATACTTTGATAAAGTGAACGGGAAAAAATTATTACAAAAGATTTTAAATAATATTTTTAATGAATATAAAGGCGCTATTGCAATTGATGGACCAAGTTTATCTGGAAAATCTTCAGTTGTTAATGAAACAATTGAAAGATTAATTCAAGAGGGTTTTATTAATGTTTATTTTGATTTTAAAAACTTTGTAGACAATAGAGACATTTTAAGTGAATTTACTGGAATGTTAATTTTTAAATTGAAATCACTATTGGGAAAAAGATTTATTAAAAGATTTTTAAAAGCAAATCATATTAAAAAAATTGAATATACAAAGATTGCTTCTTCAAAACAAAAAGCAATTACATTTACTTTTAGAAAGAAAAAGAAAAAACATGATAAAGAATTTAATTATTTGCTAAATACATTATTAGAAATTGATCAATTAATACAAACACACAATATTAGATTATTATTAACATTTGATAATTTAGAAAATCTAGAATTATATGAAATTTATGATGCATATAAATTATTAGAGATAATTTCACAAAATATTAAACACATTTATACAATTACAACAGTGGATTCAAACTATTTAAAAACAGACTTAAATATTAAAGATGAGTTTGAATCAATGTTTCCAACAATCTTTGAAATTAAAAAGGAATTTGATTTCTATGATCATCATAATAAATTTGTGAAACAGTTTATTGCTCAAGAAAAGATTTATGATATTTCTTTAATTAAATCAATTGATATTGATTTGGACTTAATTGAAAAATGATTAAAACGTACTTATGATTTTCATTTGATTGAAGATGATAAAAAATATTATGAAGAATTATGTTTTATCTTTTGAACACTAAAATATTACAAAATTCAAGATTTTGAATTAATTGATACATTAAATAATTCAATGGAATTTATAAAAGATGTCAAAAGAAATAATAAAATTTATGATATTGATTCAGTTTCAAATCTTAATTTAATAACTTTGGCCCTAAAAAATGCAGGTTTCAAATTTAATCAAAAGAATACTTTCTTAGAATTAATTCAAATACTTGAATTACCAACCAAAAGTGCTTTACCAGTATTAATTTATTTTTCAAATGACAATAAATTTAGTGTTGTAAATGAGCTATACATTTTCTACATATTTGTTGCAAACTTAACACAAATTAAGTCGCCTTACAATCAAAGAGAAAATATTGCCTTTTTAATTGATAATAATACTTTAAAACCAAGTGTATTATCAGTTTTAAAAGTAATGAATCAAAGAATTGTAGAAGAAATGAGTTCTTCAAGAATTAAAGAAATTTATGACATTGAATTCTTTGAAATATTAAAAAATTTCTTAGAATTGTTATAAATAAAAAGCCATTATTATAAATATAATAATGGCTTTTTTTATTAGTTATTAATGATTATTTTTCTGTTTCTTCAACCGAATGATCTCAGTCGATATTGTTATCTTGATCTTTTTCTTTTTTGTAACAATCATCGCAAACTGCCACAGGCACTTCGTCTTCAATTGTTTCATCAAAGATATAAATTCTTTTGGGATCTAAAGCATTAACTTCTTTTCCACAGTTATTTAATTCACATTTAGTCACAATATCACTCCTTTTTATTATTTTATCTTAAAATAATAAATTAGAAGTTACTTGTTTTTAAAATTACATAATCAACTTTTTTGATGTCACTTACAATATTTCCCCCTGAATAAGAGATTGATGATTGTAAATCTTCTTGCATTTCTTTATAAGTTTCTAGTAATTTTCCTCTTACTTGAATTAACTCTTTTTTACCCTCAACATAACGTTTTTCACCTTTGTTATATTCACTAGCACTTCCGTAGTACTCTTTAAACATTACTCCATCAATTTCAACGTTTGCTCCAGGTGATTCTTCATGAGCTGCAAATAAACTACCTACCATACACATAGTTGCACCAAATCTAATTGATTTAGCGATATCTCCATTTACACGTAATCCACCATCAGCAATAATTGGTTTTTTTGCAGCTTTGCTACATCATTTTATTGCTCCAAGTTGTCATCCACCAGTTCCAAAACCTGTTTTTAATTTAGTAATACATACTTTTCCAGGGCCAACTCCAACTTTAGTTGCATCAGCACCTCAGTATTCTAAATCTCTAACAGCATGAGGGGTTCCCACATTTCCAGCAATGATAAATGTTTTATCTTGCATATGTTTTCTAATATGTTCAATCATATTTTTAACACTTAATGAATGTCCATGAGCTATATCAATTGTGATATATTCAGGAATTAAGTTTTCTTTTACTAAGTTTTCGATTAAATCATAGTCTTCTTGTTTTACTCCAACAGAAATTGAAGCAATTAAACCAAGTGATTTCATTTTTCTAGTAAATTCAACACTATTAACATTGAAACGATGCATTACATAAAATTGATTTTCTTTTGCAAGTAATTCACATAATTCTTCATTAATAACTGAAGCCATATTTGCTGGCATTACTGGCATTTTAAATGTGTGATTTCCTAATTTAACTGAAGTGTCACACTCACTTCTTGATTTAACAACACACATACTTGGAATAAGTTGTATATCTTCATAATCAAATGCGTACATAATAATTTCTCCTTGTCATACCTATCAATTTATAACATAAAAAAAATGAGTTTGAACTCATTTTTTTTATTTTCTAAAAGTTTTTTACAACTTCTTTAATTTTATCTTCAATAGTTAAAAATGCTTCTTTTGGATTCATTGTTGAAATTGGAGCAATTTTTGTTCCAGCAAATAAAATAGGTTCATTTACAGTAGCTCCTGTAAATTCTCAAGTTCCTTTTAAATATGCTGTGTGATCTCCAAATAAATATCATCCATAAGGAGCACCTTGAGTTGTTAAAATTTGCACTTTTAAGTGATCTAATAGACCTACAGCATCTCCTTTTTTAACATATTTATATGAAAAAGTTTGATCTGCTAATAAAATATGGTCTAAATAGTTTTTAATTAAAGTTGATACATTGAAGTTGTTCATTGGACTTGCAATAATAACTTTGTTAACTTCTTTTAATTGATTAATATATTTTAATGCATCATTTTCATTGAAGTAAGTTCCAAAATTATCTCTTGTAATAGTAATTGCAGCCATTGCTTCATTATTTAAATCTAAATTAATAATTTCATCATTTGGATTTAAAGCTTTATATTCTTCAACAAATTTATTTGTTAAAGCCATTGAAAAAGATTTTTCAGGTGCACTTACAGTTCCTGTGATTACCAATACTTTGTTTGACATGTTTTATACCTCCATAATTGATTTTATTCCAAAAAAAGTGAAATATTTTTTTAAATTACTAAATAGTTTATTTATTATTTTGTTAAAATCTAGTAGGTTGGAGAATTTCATATATGAAAAAAGTTACAATAATAATCATCGCGGGGGGTAGTGCTAGTGGAAAAACCACAGTTGCTACAAAAATTGCGGGTGAAATATTAAAAAGTGAATCTGTATCTCATATTTCAATGGATAGCTACTATAAAGATTTTAGTGACTTAACATTTGAAGAAAAACAAAAACTGAATTTTGATCATCCAAATACAATTGATATTGATCTTATCTGTAAGCATTTAGATGATTTAAAGAACTGAAAAAGCATAGAAGTACCAATTTATGATTTTAAAAAGCATGCACAATCGGGAAAATCAATTAAGGTTGAACCAAGTGATGTTGTTATTTTAGATGGTATTCTATCGCTACACGTTGAGCAAATACGTAAAAAAGCAGATATCAAAATTTTTATAAGAACTGATGATGATATTCGTTTTATAAGAAGAATGATGCGTGATACAAAAGAAAGAGGACGTAAATTAGATGATGTTGTTAATCAATATTTAACAACAGTTCGCCCAATGTATAAATATTTTGTAGAACCTTCAATTGATAATGCAGATATTATTGTTCCTTATTATGAGGGAAATAATATTGCAATTGATTTAATAGCTACTAAAATTAAAAGTCTATTAAACAATTAAAGTAAGTTAGGGGTTATATTTATGAAAAAAGTAGGTGTTGTTGGGTCAATGACAGTTGACTTAACTTTACATGTAAATGACTTTCCAAAAGAAGGTGACAAATTTACATTTGCAGCTAATGCACGTAGTGAATTTGGTGGAGTTGGTGCCATCACTGCAATAGCTTTGGCTAAATTAGGAGTAAATGTTGCTATGTGTGGTAAATTACAAGATGATCACAATGGTATGGCAATAATTGCAAACCTAAAAAAACATCATGTTAATACAAACCAAATTTTGAGAGATCAAAACTCTCCAACAGGAATGAGTATGGTTTTAATTAACAAAAATAATAAAGCAAATACTATTAATGCACCAGGAAGTAACTTGGCATTTGATAGTAACGATATTGAAGATGTACAAAACTTCATTTATTTAAATGATGCGATTGTATTTCAATTAGATATTAATAATCCATTTATTTTTGAAATGATCAACTATGCAAAAGAAGAAGGAAAATTTGTTGTTTTAAATGCTGTTCCAGGAAGCTTTGTTCCAACTGAAATTTTAAAAGATATTGATTTATTAATTGCAAATACACATCAATTAGAAACAATTCTTGGAGTAAAAACTGCAATAAAAACAGAAGAACAAATTAAAATGTCTGCAGAAAAATTGGTTGACATTGGAGTTGGACAAGTTGTAGTTACTCTAGCAGAAAAAGGTTGTGCTTATTTTGATGGTAAAAAATTCTCAGTTATTAAACCATTTGAAGTTAAAAAAGTTAAAAGAGCAGGAGCAAATGAAGCATTTACAGCAATGACTGTAAAATCTATTATTGATGAAGCACCAATTCTAGAAGGATTAGCAACAGCAAATAAAGCTGCAGCTTATGCATTAACTATTGATGGTTATGCAGATTCATTGCCAACAGTTGAAGATTTAAAAGGATTTAAAGGTTAATATATTTAAAAGTCAGATATTTCTGATTTTTTTTATACTAAATTTTGATTAATTTGGTATAAAAAGTAACAAAATTTTCATTTTAATTATTTTGTGTTATATTATTGTTATTAACTATATTCAACTAATAGGGGAGTATTTAAAAAATGGCAGAAAAAGATAAGAATTTAAATTATACAGAAGATAGTATTCAAGTACTTGAAGGACTAGAAGCCGTTAGAAAAAGACCAGGAATGTACATTGGATCAACAGATTCAAGAGGATTACATCACTTGGTATGAGAAATTGTTGATAACTCAATTGATGAAGCATTGGCAGGATATTGTAATGAAATCAATGTGACATTAGAAAAAGATGGGTCAGTTTCTGTAAAAGATAATGGTCGAGGAGTTCCAATTGGAATGTATAAAGGAACAAAACAATCAACTCCAGAAATTATTTTTTCAGTATTACATGCTGGGGGAAAATTTGGTGGAGATGGTTATAAAACATCAGGGGGATTACATGGGGTTGGTTCTTCTGTTGTAAATGCTTTATCTTCTAAATTTAAAGTAACAATTAATAGAGATGGAATGATTTCAACTATTAAGTTTGCTAATGGGGGAAAATTAACTTCACCATTAAAACAAACAGGAACTTCTAAACAAACAGGAACTTGTGTTAATTTTTTACCTGATGAAACAATGTTTAGTACTACAAAATTTAGTTTTTCAACTATTTCTGAACGTTTAAAAGAGTCTGCATTATTAAATTCAGGCTTAAAAATAACTTTAAAAGATGAAAGAAGCGACAAATACGTTGAATATATCTTTGAAAATGGACTAATTGAATTTGTCAATGAACTTAAAGGTGATCAAAAAGCTTTATGTAACCCAGTTTTAATTAAGGGAACTGAATCTCAAATTGATGTAGAAATTGCTTTAACTTATACAAATGATTTTTCAGATAATATTATGGGATTTGCCAACAATGTTAAAACTAGTGATGGGGGAACTCATATAACTGGATTTAGAACTGGTATTTTAAAATCTTTAAATGAATATGGAAGAGCACAAAATATTATTAAAGAAAAAGATAAGAAATTAGATTCAACAGATATTAAAGAGGGTTTAATTGCAGTAGTTACTGTTAAAGTCCCTGAAAGTTTAATTCAATATGAAGGACAAACTAAAGGGAAATTAGGAACTACAGAAGCAAGATACGCTTGTGAAAAAATTACAGAACAAAGTTTTGGATTTTGATTACAAGAAAATAAAACTTTAGCAATATTGATTATTGAAAAAGCACTGTTAGCAAGAAAAGCACGAGAAGAAGCAAGAAAAGCACGACAAGCTGTAAGAGATCAAAAATCAAAATCAAAAGGAAAAACAATGCTGGGAAAATTAACACCAGCACAAGGTAAAAATAAACTGGACAATGAATTATTTTTAGTTGAGGGAGATTCAGCTGGGGGAAGTGCTAAATCTGGAAGAGATAAAAAATTCCAAGCAATTCTACCTTTAAAGGGTAAAGTAATTAATGCTGAAAAAACAAAACTAATTGATTTATTAAAAAATGAAGAAATCACTACTATCATCAATGCAATTGGTGCTGGTATTGGAAGTGATTTTGATTTAAACGATATAAATTATGGAAAAATAATAATAATGACCGATGCCGATACTGATGGTGCCCATATTCAAACATTATTATTAACATTCTTCTATCGTTATATGAAAGACTTAATTGTTAATAAACATGTTTACATTGCTTTGCCACCATTATTTAAAGTGTCACAAGCAACTAGCAAAAAAGATTTTGTCTACTTATGAACAGAAGATGAACTAGCGAGCTATATGAAAAACAATAAATCTAAAATCGAAATTCAAAGATATAAAGGATTAGGTGAAATGAATGCAGATCAATTGTGAGAAACAACAATGGATCCCGAACAAAGAAAACTAATTCAAGTAAGTATTGAAGATGCATTAAGTGCTGAAAATACATTTAGAACTTTAATGGGAGATAATGCTGAAAAAAGAAAAGAATGAATTGAAGAAAATATTAAATTTACATTAGAAGATAATGTTGAGTTTGTAGAGTTTTAGAATTAAATAGTTTGTGAGGCGAGCAATCGTGAGAGATACTGAATTTGATAAAAAAGTTTTAAAGATTACAGAAATCTTTGATAAATACAATAGTATCAATAAATATATTAAGAGATTTGGTATATTTAATTCTTTTAGTGTGTCTCATCAAGTTGATGGAAGAAACTTGTATTTTGAACTAAGAAATACTGACAATGAAGAATTTGATTTAATGACTTCAGCTGAAAGTGAACAATCAATTATGATAAGCATTGACAATAATGTTGAATATAATTGACTTGTAAAAACAATGCACCGTTTCTTAGAAAAATCAAAAGCTGCAAGTGATAAAGCTCGCCAACTTGCAAAACCACAAGTGGGTATCTTAATTTATGATGAATTTACAGATACATATTATTTAAATCCACATACTGGTCCAATTTTATTAAAAACTAAAGAAATTTCAAAAGAAATTGCATCAACTAGACTGGATATCTTTGGTATCTTTATGAATTTAAGAACAGCTATTCTTGAAAGAAATAGGGTAGCTGAAGTTATGACAGACAATTATCAAACAATTAATAAAAAGATTATAAAATCAATTGAAAACATTAATCAATTAGAATTAAAGTTGAAAAAAATTGAAGATATTCCTCGTTATAAAATTGTGATTAAAAATGAGGGTGAAAAAAATATCGCATATGCTTATGCAACAGTTGATTTTGGAGATAATATCAATGATTTACAACGAATTTTCAATGAAAGTGAATTTGCTTTAGATTCAGAAAATACTAATGAAGTTGAAAATAATTATAAATTAGTCAGAATGATTGAAGAAACTCAAAAACAAATGGTAGAACTTGGAAGAAGTTTAATTACTAGAATTGATCCAAAGTTATATTGACAAGATATTGATACTAAATTGTGACGTCTAACAGCTGAAGGAAGAGAGACCATGAATAATTTAAATATTATGGATTTCTTAAACAATGATATTACAGAAGTTGATTTTGAAATTAACTAGAAAGGAATAAATAATTATGTCTAACAAGCAAGAAAAAGGAATCTTAAATTTATCACTTGAAGAATTAATGGGTGATCGATTTGGAAGATATGCAAAATATATTATTCAAGAAAGAGCTTTACCTGATGTAAGAGATGGATTAAAACCCGTTCAAAGACGTGTACTTTTTGCGATGAATGATCTTAATTTAACTCATGAAAAACCATATAAAAAATCTGCACGTATTGTTGGAGATGTTATTGGTAAATATCACCCACATGGTGATTCATCAGTTTATGAAGCCCTTGTTAGAATGAGTCAACCTTGAAAATTAAATATTCCTCTAGTAGATATGCACGGAAATAATGGTTCAATTGATGGAGATAGTGCAGCTGCCATGAGATATACTGAATCGCGATTATCAAAAATTACAAGTTTGTTGTTAAACGATTTACAAAAAGATACAGTCTTATATGCACCAAACTTTGATGATTCAGAAAAAGAACCAACAGTTCTGCCTGGATACTTTCCAAATATTTTAATTAATGGAGCAACTGGAATTGCTGCAGGATATGCAACAAATATGCCTCCACACAATATCAATGAAATCATTGATGCAACAATTCAAATTATTAAAAATCCAAAAAGTAATTTAGCAGATATTTTAAAAATTGTAAAAGGTCCAGATTTTCCAACTGGAGCAATTGTAATGTCAAAAGAGGGAATTGAAAGTGCTTTTGAAACTGGAAAAGGTCGCGTAATTATTCAGTCAAAAATGCACAAAGAAGATAATAATATTATTATTGATGAAATTCCTTATGAAACTGTTAAACAAGATTTAGTCAGAAAAATTGGAGATGTAGCTGATGCAAATCCTCAAATTGAAGTAAAAGAAGTTAGAGATGAAACTGATCGTACTGGTTTAAGAATTGTAATTGAATTATCACCAAAAGCAGATTATGAAATTACAAGAAAGTTCTTATTAAAAAATACGCCTTTGCAAATTTCATATAACTATAATAATGTTGTTATTGTTGACAAACAACCAAAACAATTAGGAATTATCAATATTTTAAAAGCATATATAGCTCATTACCAAGAAGTATTTTCAAGAAAAACAAAATTTGATCTTGAAAAAGCACAAAAACGTAATGAAATTATTGAAGGATTAATTAAAGCAATTTCTATTTTAGATTCAGTAATTCAAATTATTCGTGAATCAAAAAATAGAGGAGATGCTATTGCTAATTTAATGGCAAAACATCAATTTAGTGAAACCCAAGCAATTGCAATTGTTGATTTAAGATTGTATCGTTTAACTTCAACAGATATTGAAAAATTACAGCAAGAAAAAGCTGAATTATTAAGTATGATTTCAAAATATAAAGCAATTTTAAATGATAAAAAAGTTTTAAATAATGAAATTATTAAGCAACTTGAAGAAACAAAATCTACATTTGGAATTGCAAGAAGAAGTGCAGTTGTTGATGAAATTGAAAATATTGATGTTGAAATCAAAAAAACAATCGTACAAAAAAACTATACAATTTGAATTTCACAAGATGGATATTTAAAAGCAATTGAAGATTCACAACTTGGAAAATTCCCAATGAGTGACTTTAAACGTAAACCAAATGATATTTGAATTTCACAAGTTCCAGCATCAAGTTTAGATTTTATTTTATTGGTTTCAAGTGCTGGAACATATTATTCAATTCCAGTTTATAAAATTATTCCAAGTAAATGAAAAGAAACAGGAATGCATATTAATAAAGTTGCAACATTAACTGGTCAAAATGAAAAAATTCTAGCAGCTTTTGTGGTTCATGAATATAAAAATGCAAAACAAGAAATTTTATTAGCAACTAAAAATGGAATGATTAAAAGAACTCCTGTTGAAGATTTAGAAACAAAAATGTTTTCAAAATCATTTAGAATTATGAAATTGGCACAAGGCGATGAAGTTGTATCTGCATCATTGGTAAGCAGCAAAACAAAAACTGTAACAATGTTAACAAAAACTGGATTTGCAGTTCGTTATGATATTACAGAAATTCCAAGTGCTGGTCCAAATGCAAAAGGAGTTAAATCAACTGTTGTTAAAGATGAAGATATTATTGCTGGAAAAGCGTTTGCAAGTGGTGATGTTTTAATCTTGACAAATAAAGGAAATGTTAAAAAAATTAAACAAGATCTTGTACCAATTATGGCAAGACCAAAACGTGGTGTAAGACTTTATCCTTGAAATAAAAAACGTGATGAGTTTGCAACATTCTTGTATAATGTTCAACAAAAAGATATCTTAAACATTTTAGATGAAGAAGATAAATTAACTCAGTTGAATGTTAAAAACTTTAAGTATGCAGAACTTGAAGATGTCCCAGAAGACTTAGATATGAATGAAATTCTAACAACAACTTTAGAAAAATCATTTGTAGTTAAAAATGGTGATGTTCCTCCAGCTCCAAAAACAAGTGAAGAAGAAGCAAAACCAACACCAGTGAAAGTAGTTGCAAAGCCAGCTGTTGTTAAAGAAACTAAAAAAGTTGAAGATGAATCGACACAAGAATTAAAACTTGATCTTGATGATTTAGTTTAAAATACCTTTAAAGGTATTTTTTTATTTATGTACAATATATTTAAGAGGTCAAAAAAATGAAAATACAGATTTTGGGGTATAGATTAAGTGGTAAAACACAACTTGCAAAATATTTATCTAAAAAACTTTCAATTAAATATATTGATACTAACCAATATCTAAATGTTGAATTAGAACAACGTTATCAAAAATATTTTCAAGATATTCAAAACTTTGACTCTTATATTGTTGATGGGTGAACTACTCAATGAATGCAATCTGGTTTTTATAATGTTGATTATGTTTTTGTTTTAATGTTAGATAAAAATGAAATTATTCAAAGAGCAAATCAAATTGAAATGCAACAAGATCATTTATTTGAAATGAAAATTATAAAACGCAAAGATTACAGTACTGAAGAACTAGAATACATTAGAAGTGATAAATGTTTTTTAGAAATGGAAAGTGAATTACAGTTAATTGTAAATTCTTCAAAATCAAATGTTATTTTATTAGATGGCTCAAACTCATTAAAACAAAATTACTTTAAAGTAATTGATTCATTAAATTTTAAGAAAGGTAGAAAAAAATAATGAAATTAAAAGGTAAGATTAAAAGTTTTTTATTTAATAATAATGACAATTTTGGAGTTGCTATTTTTACTTTGATGGACAATGATAAACGCTCAACAGTAATTACTGGAAATATTTGTCTAATGAAAATTGGAGTCATTTATGAAGTTGAAGGAAAAAATACAATTGATCCAAAAAATAATCGTCAAAGTTTTTTAGTTTCAAGTTTTAAAATAATTAAAGAATTTAGCAATGATTATTATATTAAATATTTAAGTTCGTCTTTATTTCCTACAATTGGAAAAGTTTTAGCATCAGAAATTGTAAATCATTTTAAAGAAGATATTTTTGAAAAAATTATTACCCAACCTGAAGAACTTTTTAAAATTAATGGAATGACAGAAACTAAAAGCGAAATTATTTTAGATGTAGTAAAAACTACTTTTCAAAATAATGAAATTATGGATAAATTTGTCAAACATGATTTAAAACTTGAAGTTTATAATATATTAGATAAAAAATTTATTGATAAAGAAGAACTAAAGTCAATTTTAGAAAATGACTTTTATAGTTATTGAAGTCAAAATAAATTTTCAAATTTTATTGATATTGATAAAATTGCTCTAGCTTTTGGGGAAGAAGAATTTGGAAAAGTTAGAATTAGTTGATGAGCAAGTTATATTGGTGAAAAAATTTTAATGGCAACAGGAAATACATATTTTGATTTAACTATTTTAAAAAATGAACTAAAAAAAGTATTTCCTTATTTAGAATTTTCAGAAATGGATCATTTATTAATGTATGCAAAGGAAAATAATATTTTAATTTTTGAAAATAAAAAAATTTATACAAAAGAAAGTTATGATGATGAAAAATATATTGCAACACGTTTAAAAGAAATTGAAAATCAAAATCATCAAACAAAAGCAATTGATTTTGAAAAAGAGATTTTAATTATTGAAAAATATGTAGGGGAAATATTAAATATTTCCAATTTCCAATATAATGATGAACAAAAATTTGCAATTAAAAACTTTTATGAAAATAGTATTTCAATAATTACTGGGGGACCTGGAACTGGAAAGACAACTGTTATTATTGGAATTGTTAAAATGTATGAAGTACTTTTTGGTAATAATGATTTTTCAATTGCAGCACCAACTGGAAGAGCTGCAAGTCGAATAAAAGAAACTTCAAATTATAATGCACAAACAATTCACAGACTTTTAAAATATATTGGAAATAATAATTTTGAATATAATTTAGAAAGACAACTTTCAAAAGAAATGTTAATCATTGATGAATGTTCAATGATTGATAATCATTTATTTGCATCATTGTTAAAAGGTATAACCGATGTTAAAAAAATAGTTTTAGTTGGAGATGTAAATCAATTACCAAGTGTAAGTTATGGAAATGTCTTTGAAGATATTATTGATTCAAAACAGTTTTCAACAACAACCTTGATTAAAAATAATCGAACAATTAGTAATGATAATAAGAATTCAATTATTGATTTGTCAATTGCAATTAAGGAAAATAATATTGAAGATTTTAATTTTAAAGAGACAAATAATTTAGAAGTTTTATTTTCAAATGATGAAAATGAGATTAAGAATTTTATTTTAAACATTTATAGTAAACATAAGCCATCACATATGTCTGATGAATTATTTGATTTACAAATAATTGCACCAATGTATAAGGGCGCTGTTGGATTAGAAGGTTTAAATAAGTTAATTCAAAATAACTTTAATGATAAAACAACGCCAAATTTTAAAAGAGGGGAAACTAATTATTATATAAATGATAAAGTAATGTATTTAGAAAATGATCCTATTTTAGAATTGTCAAATGGAGATGTTGGATATATTGAATCTTTTAATACAATTGATAATAAAGTTTCAAATGCCTTAATTAACTTTAACTCTTTGACTAAAAAGATTGAAAAACACCTTTTTGAAAAAATTAATTTAAACTATGCATGCAGTATTCACAAAACACAAGGTAGTGAATATAAAAATGTAATTTTAGTTTTAGATGAAACTAATAATGCATCAAAATTCTTTTTAAATAAAAAAATGGTTTATACTGCTATTACAAGAGCTAAAGAAAAATTATATATTATTTCAAGTGAACAATTATTTAAATATGCTTGTCAAAAAGACATGAAAACTCGTCAAACTACACTTAAAGAAAGATTGGAATTGATAAACTAAATCTATATAATATTTTCATAAGGGGGAACTATGTTTTATGAAACATAAGGTTGTATGAACAGTTACAATTTGTTTTGCTATAATTTTTACAGCATTATTTGTAACTACTCTATGTTTTGGATTTTCAATTGATGTTAAAAAAGAAATAGATAATTTAATTAAAACTTCATCTGAAGCAACTGAATATCTGACATTAGCATCACAAAATATTAACAGCTCATTTGGATTAGCTCACTTCATATTTGGGGTTGAAGGAATTAGTTCAATAATTAATAATCACAGTTTTAACACAGCTTTTTTCACATTAATGTGATCATTTTTTTTACCATTATTAGGAGTGATTTTGGGATCACTATCTTTGATAGTTTTCAGTTTATTTTTTGTAGAAAGAATAAAAAGACAATTTAAATATCAATATGTTAAGAAAACAGGAATTATTGGGATGTATATTAGTTTTTCATGTTTCTTACTATTATCATTAATTGCTATTGTTTTAATGTCAATTTTAGAAACTCAATTTAATAGCAATGATGGCTTAAAATCTATTTTAGACTCAATTAATCTATCAAACGTACATAATGGTTTTTCATATATTACTATAATTAAATATTGAACAAATAATGGTTTAAGTAAGATGATAAACGGAGGTATTAAAAATATTGAAGGACTAGATTTTACAAATATTAATACTTCAATGTTAAGTGCTGCTATGATAATTTGTATTATAGGATTACCTATAACATTGATTTTATCAATTGTTTTTAATTCAATTTGAATTTCAACTTTCATTAGTAGTCGTGAAGGGGGAATGTCAAAATTCACTCTTTGATTACAAAATGTTAGAATTGATTCAAAAAGAGAATTTTATGGTGCAATCTTTAAAAATATTTGGGTATTAACTGGATTAATTTTATTTATTACATCAATTATTTTTCCAGGAATAGTCCATCCATATCAAAATTCAATGCATATTGTTTTAACAGTATCTTCGCTTATTGTTTTGCCAATAGCTTTAATTCCACTACTGATTTGTTGAATAAAAATTATTAGAATTCAACGTTTTAATTTTAATAAAATGATGTTTATTCAAATGCTAATTTTTACTTTATTTAACTCTTCAATGCAATTAATTGTTTGAGTCTTATTTAGAGAAGAAATGAATATGCCTTTATGAATGATCTTAACTTGACCATTTATTTATATTTCACTTTCTGCAATTATTACATATGGATTTATTAAATGAAAATCATAATAAAGATAATAAAAAACCCAATAAAAATGGGTTTTTTATTATATTGCTTTAAAATTAAATGATTTGGAATATAATATAAAAAGTAGGAGGTACTAAATCAAATGATTATTAAAAATGTAAAAATTGTATTATCAGATAAAGTAATTGAAAATGGATGAATTGAAATTGAAAATGATGTAATTAAATCTATTAATTCTGGGGTTTGTCATGAAGAGGGAATTGATGGAGAAAACAAAATTTTAATGCCAGGATTTATAGATTGTCATACTCATGGGGGGTATGGGGTTGATTTTGAAAATTCATCAGTTGAAAACTACATGAAATTTTCAAAAATGTTAACTCAAGAGGGAATTACTTCTTATATTCACTCTTCTGTAACAAACTCATTGGAAAACAATAAAAAGTACTTACAAACATTTAATGAGTTTAAAGAAAAAGACAATGAATATGCAAAATGTTTAGGAGTTCATTTAGAAGGACCATTTATTTGTAAGGAAAAAAAAGGTGCCCACGAACTTGCTTTACTTGAAAATCCAAATGTTGCAACAATGAAAGAATTAAACAATGTAGCACATAATAATATTGCAATGGTAACTTATGCACCAGAATTAGACAATGGTGATTTTGTTAAGTATCTTTTAGAAAACAATATTGTTCCAGCTGCTGGACACTCAAATTGTGATTATCCTGTTTTTGATAAAGATGTAGCACTTGGCGTAAAACATATTACTCATTTATTTAATGGAATGAGTGGAATTGCACACCAAAAACCAGGATTAGCATTGGCTGCAATGGATGCAAAAAATGTTTTATGTGAAGTAATTACTGATGGAATTCATATTGATCGTCAAGTTTTAAAACTAATTTATCGTTTAATTGGATTTGAAAGAATTGCAATTATTACAGATTCAATGATTGCAAAGGGAATGCCTGATGGAAATTATAAATTAGGAAATCTTGATGTTATTAAAGTAGGAATGAAAGCAACATTAACTGATGGTGCAACACTTGCAGGAAGTGCTGCAAATTTCAATCACAATGTAAAAGTAATGTACGAAACAATTGACAACTTAACATTAAATCAATTAATTCATATGACTTCAATTAATGCTGCAAAACAATTTAATATTTTTGATAAAACTGGAAGTATTGAAGTTAATAAATACGCAGATTTAGTATTAGTAGATAATGATATGAACGTTTATAAAACATTTGTAAATGGAAAATGTGTTTATGAACAATAAAATAAATCCAAAATCATATACAATGTTAAAATATCTCTTAACATTGTCATTATTAGGGTTTTATTTAGTGGGTTTTTTATCATTAATTGTTGGAATCAAAGAAAAGGATCAAAATTTATCTTGAGTTATTGAAAATTATAACTTACTTGCAATTTTAGATATTGCAATATCTTCTGGATTAGGGATTTTATATATTGTTTTAAGAACTTGAATGCACAAAATTTCAGGGTATGTTTTTTCTAAAAAGGAAAAAAATCAATATTTGATTTGAACATCCTTACTAGGAGTAGTAATCTTAGTATCAGTTATCATAACTGTAAGTCATTTATTAAGTAATCAAGCTTTTTTTATAATAGTTATTATTGGATTTTCAATGATGTTTATTCTTGGAATTGCTATTTCGATGTTAGAAATTTATTCACGATTACATGAACAAGAATTAATTAATCAGAAATGACATTTTGAAGATATTGAATCTAAACCAAAGGAAATTAATTTAAAAAAAGCATCTAAAGAAACACAAGAATTATTTGAAAGTAAAAAAGATAATCCATTTTCGGAGGACTAAAATATGATTAAATTTGGAACAATTGGTACAAGTACAATTACAAAAGAATTTATTACTAGCGCAAAAACAAATGAAAATCTAAAAATTGTATGTTGCTATTCAAGAGATAAGCAAAAAGCACGTGATTTAATTAATGAATTTTCTTTATATGCAAAAGCAGTCGATAATTTTGCAGTTTTAGTTGATGAAGTTGATGCAGTTTATATCGCAAGTCCTAATGGATTGCATTATGAACAAGCAAAGTATTTTTTGCTTCAACAAAAACATGTTTTATTAGAAAAACCATTAACGCTTGATTATCAACAAGCTTGTGAATTATTTGAAATAGCTGTTAAAAATAATGTTATTTTAATGGAAGCATATAAAACAATTCATACACCTGGTTTTGCAAAATTATTTGATTCAACTTCATATTTAGAACCATTTTTAGCAAATTTTAACCTAAATCAATATTCTTCTAGAATGAATGATGTTAAACAAGGAATTTTTAATTCAGTATTTGATCAAAATCTAGGAAAAGGCTCAACATATGACTTATTAATTTATCCAGTTGAATTAGCAATAGCTTTATTTGGGCCAATTAAAGAAGTTAAAGCCATGGGGTTAAAATTACCTAACGGTAGTGGATTAAATGACGTGGTTTTAATTAAACATGAAAATGATGTTATTGTAAATATTACTTGTAGCAAAGCAAGTAGTGGTAAAATAAATAATGAAATACTTTCAGACAAAGCAACTATTGTTTTTGATCATTGTACAAGTATTGGTAATATTGATATTTACAAAATTGAAGAACAAAGTGAAAAATATAGTGCTTTTAAAAAAGAAGAACAAAGTGAAAATCTTTTTGACTATGAGATTTCTGTTTTTGTTAAAATGGTTTTAAATAGTGATTATGATCTACGTGATTATTTGTTAGATATAAGTTGTGAAGCCATTAAAGTATTAAACTTGGTTGAAAAAGACCAGCAAGTTATAGGAGAAAGTTAGAAATGAAGCAATTAAACAAATATATTGACCATACATTATTAAAACCAACAGCAACAGTTAAAGAAATTGAAATATTGTGTAATGAAGCAAAAGAATATGATTTTGCAACAGTTTGTGTAAATCCTTGTCAAATTGAATTAGCTGCTAAATTATTAAAAAACACAAATGTAGGAATTACTACAGTAATTGGTTTTCCACTTGGAGCAAATACAAGCGAAGTTAAAGCTTTTGAAACAATGGATGCAATTAAAAAAGGGGCAACTGAAATTGATATGGTTGTCAATATTGGTGCTATTAAAGATCAAAATTGAGATTTAGTGTTAAACGATATGAAAGCTGTTAAAAAAGCAGCTCCAAATAACACAGTTAAAGTTATTATGGAAAATTGCTTACTTGAAAAAGAAGAAATTGTAAAAGCATGTCAATTGGCTGTAGAAGCTGGACTTGAATTTGTTAAAACTTCAACTGGTTTTTCAACTGGAGGAGCTACATTTGAGGATGTTAAATTAATGGCAGATACTGTTAAAGATAAAGCCCAAGTTAAAGCTGCTGGGGGAGTTAGAACATTTGAAGATGCTCAAAAAATGATTGAAAATGGAGCCACTAGACTTGGAACAAGTGGAGGAGTTTCAATTGTTAAAGGACAAGACAATACATCAAATTATTAAAAAAATAGAAGATTTACTCTTCTATTTTTAGTTAAAATCATTTAAAATAATATATATTGGGGGGTTTAATATGAGAAAAATATTATCTTTTTTAGCATCTTTTTCTTTAGTACCCTCAACTGTTGCCACAACAATTAGTTGTGAAATGTTAACAGATCAAGAAAAAGTAATGAGATACATTTCATTAATAGAAGAAGCTGAAACTTTAAGAATGTATTGATTAAAAGATTACAAAACAATCTTAAATATTAATTGAGAAAATCCTTCATATGCTGAGATTATGGAAGCACAAAATAGTGCAGAATTACAGTATTTTATAATTGCAAATGCAGAATGATATTTAAATCAGCATTTAGCAACATTAATTCCTGATTATAAAGAATATGATAAAAAAGGTAAAATAAGTGAAATCTATGCTCAAGATGAAGTATGGTTTCCTCCATTCTTTAATGCAGCTACAGGAAGAGCTGCTTTAATTACTCCATTAAATTATAAGTTTTTTTCAAGAGCTACTAGAATACATTTAAATAATCAATTAGCTAAATATACACCATAATAATAAAAAAACATATTCTGTTAAAAAGAATATGTTTTTTTATTTTCAAGTTTGACTCTCATAAAAAATAGACCTTTATTTTGGTATAATTATAGTGAACAATTTTGGAGGAATTTTTTTATGGCTAAAAGACACGGTTTTGAAATTGGAGATTATGGTCTACCAGCTTCTATTAGAAAAAGAATTGATGATTTAATTGAATTAAATCTAAATCCTTCAACAATTAATTTATTAACAAGTGAATTTTCAAATATTGATGATGATACTCGCGAAAATGTGGGACGTTATATTGCCAATCTATTAGAAATTGAAACAATAATGTTAGAAAGACATTTTGAAAAAATTAAAGAAGTAAATGTTTTTGGAAATTCAAAACAGGAATTGATTTTAAAACAAAGAAAAACTAATTTATTAAGAATTCAACAAATATTTGCAAGTAAAGATGAACAATTAAATAAAATGAGAGGTGGAAACAACTCACGTTTTGAAGAAGAACCATCAACTTCAACAATTGATTTTAAAAATGCCATGGTAACTAATTCTCATAATTTAAATCAAGAACAGTTAGCAAAAGAGAAATTAAAAGAACTTGCAAATAAAAAGCGTTTAATTGAGTTAGCAATTTTTGAAGAAGAAAATAAAATTAAAGTTGCACAAAAACAATATCAAGAAGCAAAGAATAATAATGATTCAACAACACAAGAATTAAAATTAGATTTAATTGATAAGTCAAATAAAAAACTTAAAAAAATTGATAAAGCCATTAAAAAATATAAAACAATTGAAGACTTACCATTAAATATTTTATTAGATGATGATCAAGAAATTGATTTTGCACGTGATGAAAAGAAATTAAGAGAATATCTTGCAAATAAAGATAAAATTGCATTTGAAAAAATGCAAAATGATTTAAAAGAGTTAAATAATTCAAATCATTTGACAGAAGAGGACTTTGAAGATTTCTTCTCAGTAGAAGGCTATGAAGATTTTGATTTTCATAACCTAGATCAAGATAATGAAGAACAAGCTGATGAATTAGATCCTTTTGAACTTTTAATGCAACAAGAAAAACAATTAAAAGAAGCAGAAATAATTAAAGCAAAAGAATTAGAAGAGCAACAAAATAAAATAAAAGAGCAAAAAGAAAAACAAGAAAAAGAATTTAATGACAAAATAATTAAAGCTAAACAAGCAATTCGTGAAAAAGAAGAAAATAGAATTAGAAAATTAGCAGAAAAAGAAAAAACTCAAGCAATTGCAAAAAGTAAAGCAATTCAAGAAGCTATGGAAGTTGCTTCTTCTGAAAAAGAAGTTAGTGAAAGAATAATTAAAAAAATTAAAAAGAATTCAAAAGCAAAAGATAAAAAAATTGAAAAAATAACAAAAGAAAAAGAGATTGCTGTTAAAGAATTAAAAGACTTAAAAGAGAAACAAAAAGTAGAAGAGTTAAGAAGAATTGAAATTTCTAAACGTAAAGCTGAAGAAAAAACTGAAGCAATTATAAAAAAAGAAAAACAAAAAGTAGATACTTCATATAATATTTTAGAAAGAAAATGAAGTGCTTTTAGAATTAAAACTACTTTATTTTCAAAAGAAAAAGCAATCAATGCAATTAGATTAATAAAAGCACGAGCTGAAGAAATTGAAAGACAAAAATTAGAACAAAATGATGATTTAATTGCTTATCCTGAAGTAGAAGAAGTGATTTCTGAATCATCAATATTAGAAGAAGAACAAATAATTGTTGAAGAATTAGTTATTGATGATTCAGTTATAGATGAACAATCACATGAAGAAAATAATGATACTTTAGAAATCGAAGAAATAATTGAACATAAACTTGAAGAACCTATAATTGAAATTGAGGAAAAAGAACAAATAATTGTTGAAGAAGAATCAAATGATTATCAAGATAATTTAGAAAATGAAATTGTTGCAGAACAAAAAGAAATTAAAAATATTGAAAAAGTAGAAAAAATTCAAGAAACTACTAAAGAAAATGACAATGTTAAAAAATTCTTAGAAAAGAAAAAAAATTCATCACGTGAGTCAAAACCTGTAGGTGAAATTGATTATGATGAATTTAAAAGAATTGATTATTTAGAAAGAAAGAAAAAACTAAATATTATTTCAAATGATGAATTGGTTGAATTGGAAAATAAAAAAACGAATCAAAAAAACAAACAAATAAATTCAAAAGTAAATTTAAAGAAATTTACTTTAATTAAGAAAAATAATTTTTAATAAAATAGATCTGAGTTTAGAAAAATGACTAGAAGCGAATTTGATAAAAATTTTGAACTTTCATGATATACAAAAAATAATTACAAAACTTTTTTACAAAAACTTAGCAAAAGTTTTGGATTTGTAATTATTTTGATGCCAATTTTTGGGATCTTACTTTCAATAGGGAGTATCATTGATAACTATTCAAATAATGAAATTGCACAAAAGTTATTTAAAAACATAGGATCTATTTTATTTTCAAATATTGGTATTTGATTTTGTCTGGCAATTGTAATTGGTTTTGCAAATAATAAAGGTGCTGCAATTTATAGTGCTTTGATATTTTACTTAATATTTAATGTTTCAATTTCTGCATTCATTGTTCCTTCAGCTGAAATTCCAGATCAATTTAATATTTTATTTTGAAAAAAATTAAATTCAAAAATATATTTAACAAATATTTTTGGTATTAATACTTTTAATACTGGAGTTATTGGAGGATTGTTTTGTGGAACAATTGCAACAATTAATTATAGAATTTTTAAAGATATAAAACTAATTAAAGGATTAGAATTTTTTGCACAAGAAAAATTTGTATTAATCATGACTCCAATCTTTTCACTTTTATGTGCATTTATTTTTATGATTATTTGACCAATGATTGGTTGAGCACTTATGAGTTTTGGGGTATTGGTTGCAAAATCTCCAGTTGGAGTTGATTCATTTATTTTTAGAACTTTACAAAGAATGCTAATTCCATTTGGATCAAGTTTATTATGACAAGCACCAATGTGATATACAGATATTGGAGGTAATTTAATTAACTACCAAGATCAATTGTTAGTTCAATATTTAAATAGAACTAATGCTGATTTATCAAGTTCTCCAGGTATATTAGAGTATATTCTTGAACAAAATGTTTTTGGTGACCAATTATATGAAGCTTTAAAAGAAAAATTAGAAACAAATCAAGAATTATTTTCAATAATTGATAATTGATTTTCTCAAACAAATCAGTTAGGTCTTTGAGACCTAAGAGGGGATCAAATAATTTCAGCAGGGGTTTTACATAATGAGTATGTTACAATTCAAGATTGCTGAAACTCAGGTTTAAGAGTTACAAGATTCTTGACGGGAGGATTTGTAAACTCAATGTTTGTACTTCCTACAATTGCAGTTGTAATATTTTTGAGAATTCCAAAAGATAAACGAAAACAACATATTGGAATGTACAGTTCTGCAATTTTAACTTCATTTCTTTTAGGAATTACAGAACCAATTGAATACATTTTCTGTTATTTAAATCCAATTTTCTTTTTTGCAATTTATGCTCCTTTAACAGGTGTAATTGGAGCAATAACGTCTTTATTGGAATTAAAAATTGGAACAACTTTTTCAACTGGTTTATTTGATTTAATATTTCAAGGAATTATTCCAACCATTAATGGTCAAAACACTAGAATATGAATACTTCCAATTTTAGGAATTTGTTTTGGAGCAATTGTTTTTACAATTAGTTATTTTTATTTTAAAGCAATTAATTTTGATCCATTAACAACTAATGTTCAACAAAAATATATTGATAAACAAAATATAGTTCAATTAAAATTATTCTTTTTAAATTTTAAAAACATTGAAGCAATAAAAAAAGAAAATAATAAATTAAATATTAAATTAAAAAAATCAATTGAAGTTAATCAGTTTGATTATTGATTTATTTCAATTGAGAAACAAAACTTAGAATATTATTTTGTTATTAAAGAAAATTATATTACAACAATTGAATTATTTATTGAAATCTATAATAGTAAAAATAATTTAAATACTTTTAAAGTAGAAAATAAAAAACAATTTTTGGAGTTCAAAAAACAATTTGTAAAACAAAATAAAAAATAGATATGCTTTAAAAGTTAGAGCATATTTTTTATTTTGTTATTTTCCTCCCAATATATTTATCGTCATAAAAGAATTACTTTTGTCATAAAAAATAAAAATTTAACTCTAATAATTTAATGAAAGTTATTAAAAAATATTGAAATTGTTTTTAAATATTGTATTATTTTTTTCGAAAGAAGTTGAAAAAATGAATAGAATATGCAAGGCAAGAGCTATTGCAAATTATGTGGTAAATTATGTTTACCAAAAGTGTGAGGGACTTTTTTCATATAGAGATCTAATTTACGCAGAAGAAGATGTAATAGATTTTAAAAATATAAAATTACAAAATATTTTATATTTTTTATATGGTTTATATTATTCCAAAACTGGAAAACAAATATTTGATGATGACTTTATTGCTCATAAATATGGACCAATCATTAATGAAGTATACTATGAAGTAAAACAACGTTTAAGAAATCCATTTAGAAATATTCCAAAGTTTTTCTTTAGCGATTCAAACTATTCTGAACTAAATACAGATTTTGATATTATAAATGAAATTTTAGACTCAATTTTAAAATTTTCTTCTTGAAGATTAATTGAATTAAATCACCTCAATAATTCACCTTGAAAATTAACAAAGAAATTAACAATTATGAATAAAACTCAAATTAATAATTACTTTTTAAAGATCAAGTTTGAATAAAAAAAGAAACTAATGTTATTTAGTTTCTTTTTTAAATTGCTTCATGGATTAAACGCAAAATTTCAGCTGATACATTATTTTTATTATCATAAGGGATATCAATTACTTTTTTATCTTTAACTGTTAAAACCTTTACCTGGTTAAAATTATCACCCATAGCACTTGTTAAATTAACAATTAACATATCAACATTTTTTTCTGTTGCTTTAGTTCAGGCTTTTTCTAAGTCAAATTCATTTGCAAGACTAAAACCTACTAAATATTGATTTTTTTTGATTTTTCCCAATTCTTTTAAGACATCAATTGATCCTTTTAAATTAATTGAAAGTTCATGTTGCTCTCTTTTTTCAATTTTATGATCAACTTTATTTTCAACTTCAAAGTCATAAAGAGCAGCAACACATATAACAATATTTGCATCATCAAAGTGAGTTTTCATAGCTTCAAGCATGTCTTGATTAGTTTTACAATGAATATTTAATTCATCCTCAACGTTGACAACATCAGTATCTCCAAAAATATTTACCAATTCTTTAACATGACCTTTTAGATTATCACGAATTGACATACCCATTTTTCCTGAACTTTCATTTGTAATATAGCGTACTTTATCAATGTAGCTTCTTGTTCTTCCAAAGTTTAAAACAACTTTTTTATCATTGAATTTTACATAATCTTTAAAGTATTGACCAACAATTTCATCAACTTCTTCAGGTTCTAAAGCTCTTCCAATTCCCACATGGCCACTAGCCATTTTTCCAACTTTAGGTTCAATTCATCTTACATTTGCAATATTTAATAGTTTTTCTTTATTTGCATGTAAGATTGGATTGGCATACATATTAAAGTTCATACTTGGAAAAAGCAAAAAGGGTGCTTTACTTGCAGCAAATAAAAGCGAACTTATATCTCCAGCCAAACCATTAGCAATTTTGCCAATATAACTATAACTTGCTGGATAAACGACATTTAATTCAGCTCCAAAAGCTAATTTAATATGTTCTCCAAATGTATGATTTTCATAATAATCTTGATCAAAGATTTTATCAATATAGTTAATATCGTCCAATTTTACAAATCTTTTAGCATTTTCTGACACAATTACATTTACTTGATATTTTTGTGCAAGTAAATCATAAACTTTTCTAGATTTACTTGCAGCAATTCCACCTGTGATAATAAGATTAATGGTTTTCATCTCAATTTTCTCCCTGTTTGCTATAATTTTAACTATTTTTTGAGTTTTTTTGTAAAAAAAATAAAAAAATAAATATGTATTTTTTGTTTTTGTGTATAATTATTTTGTATTAGGAGTTGAAAACTAAATGGCAAGTGTTACAGTACGTGAAGGAGAGCCAATCGAAAAGGCTTTAAAAAGATTTCAAAAGGTAGCCGCTTCTTCAAAGGCAGAAGCAAGAAAGCGTGAATATCATTTGAGTAAAAAAGAAAAACGTATTTATAAACAAAAACAAAACAGAAAATTTGGTTAATAGCCAAATTTTTTTTATAATATTTTTACAAATTCAAGTATAATTTAATGTGTATATTAATAATGCTAAGGGTATGTAGAGCAATTATTTAATATTTATAAGTTATAATAAGTTTATTACAAATGAGGAGAAATCAAATATGGCAGCAAAAAGCACAAGCACTAAAAGCACAAATTTAAATAATTTAAAACCAAAAGGTGATGCAAATAAAATGACATCAGGTAAAAAATTAGAAAGACCAACTATTTTGCCAGATAAAAATAATAAAGTTAATTTATTAACTCAATCAAAACAAATGTTATCTGCAAAAAAAGGTAAAGGAGATATTTCTGCATTACCACAAGGTGTTCAAGATTCTGTAAAAAATAAGGAAAGAATTGAATCAATTTTAAATTATGGTGCAGGACAAAATACTGTTGATGAAATTAGAAAAAAATATGATATTCAATCAAAACCAATTACTTTAAAAACTGCAAGAATAATTACAGAAGAAAGAAATCAATTCTTTGAAGAAAACAGAAAAAAAGCAGGGAAAGCCAAATCATTACCTTTAATTGGTGAAAAAAAAGCAAAAGCTCCAGCTGCCAAAAAAACAGCTACAGCTAAAAAAGCTACTAAAAAATAATTGCAAAATACACAAAAGTGTATTTTTTTTGTACAATTTCTCAAATTTTATGACGATAACTATATTGAGAGAAAAAGCTCTTGATATGTCATAAGAATAGGAGAAATTAAAAATGAATGACAGTAAAAATATTTTATCAAATAGTAGCAATCAATTAATACATATTATTTATCATCAAAGTATTCCTGATCAGTTTGTACTTGAATGACAAAAAGAAACTAAATTTGATCTCAATTGTGATTATCAAAAATTTTTGAAATTTGTCAAAATTAATTTTAATGTAGATTTTAAGTTTGAAGATCCAAAAAGTATAAGTAAAGGAAAATGAGTGAGTACTCGTGAAAATGATATAATGCTTATGGAAACAAGAAAAGATAAATTGCTTTGTCAATATATTAAATCTTATAATGATTATGTTTCCATAGATAAGGGTGATCTTATGCCTCGATTTACACTTGAGTGTCGAAAACTCTATTTGCAACAAAATGAAGATATGAAAAAAATAGAGCAAGAATTTAAAAATCAAAATGCAGAACTTGAAAATTTAAAATCAATTTTAAAAGATAGTGGGCTAGAAATCAAAAATATATTTAAAAAAATAGATTATAGGTTCGAGACAAATATTTTAACTGTGGGGGATATTAAAAAAATAAAACTTTTAATAAATACTAATATAAAATTTATTTCAGGAAATGATGAAATATTGAAAATTGAAAAGTTAGAATCAAGCTTACAAGAAGGATCAGAATTTAATATTCATGCTTTAAAATCTGGTAAGACAAAAATTATTTTTATAGCAATAAATTATGAAGCATTAGAAATTGAAATTTTAATTAACTAAAATTTTTGTTTTAAAAAGTTGAACTTTAAAGTTCAACTTTTATTTTATTGAAAAAAGTGTAATTTTTTTCAATTTTGTGACGATAACTATATTGAGGTGAAAAAAATGTTTTATTTAAAAGCAAAAATTATTAAAATATATCAAAATGAAATCATTTTGGAAGTTAACAATACTGGATATCATGGTTATTTAATTGAAGTTAGTTCAATTCAATTAAATCAAGAAGTTTTAATCTATTTTATAAATTTAAAAACAGATTATAGTGACCAATATTTATTTTTTACAGATAAAGAAAATTATCTAATGGCAAAATTGTTATTAGAAATTAAAAATGTTGGTATTAAAACTATTTTATCAATTTTTAAAACTCTCACTGCAAATGAATTGATTGCATATGCAAAGAATAGTGATTTAAATGCAATTTTATTAGCAACAAATGTAGGGCAAAACATTTGCCAAAAAATCATTATAAAAATTAGATCTAAATATTTAAGCCAAAAATATAATAAAATTCAATTAAATGTTATTCAATCTCTACATAAATTAGGTTACAAAATTGGTGATATTTATCAAGCGATTTTAAAAGTTGACCCCAATCTAGACCAAGATAATTTATTAAAAAATACAATTATAAAATTAAATGAAGTCTATTATTAATAATATTCGTCCATCAGTTTTTGATGAATATATTGGTCAAGAAAAAATCATTAATAATTTAAAGGTATATATTGATGCTGCAAAAATTAGAAATTCAAAGTTAGATCATATGATTCTTCATGGAAATAGTGGTCTTGGAAAAACTAGTCTAGCTTATTTAATTGCCAAACAATTGAATAAAAAAATTTATATTTTAAATGGTCCAACTTTACAAAAAGCAAGTGAAATAATTTCACCTTTAACCAGTTTAAAAGAGGGTGACATACTTTTTATTGATGAAATACATGCTGTTTCAAAAGATGTTTACGAAATTTTATATCCAGTTTTAGAAGATAATCAACTAAATTTAATAATTGGAAAAGAATATAATTCAAAAATTGTCAATATTAAATTACCAAATTTTACGTTAATAGTGGCAACAACAGAATTAAATCGTTTATCAGATCCTTTTATTAATCGTTTTGCTATTAATTTTGATTTTCAAAATTATACAAAACCAGAAATTAGTCAAATTTTAACCTTAAATGTAATTAAAATGAATTTAAATTTGTCAGTTGAAGTAATTGAATATTTAAGTGGATTTTGTAAATTAAATCCAAGAATTTGTATTAATTTACTTAAGAGAATTAATGACTATATTATTAGTCAAAAGCCAAAAAAAATTACAATTAAATATATAACAAATGTTTTAAATAATTTAAATATTTATCAATATGGACTAAATTTACAAGATATTAATTATTTAAAGTTAATTTCAAAACACAAATATATTGGTTTAGATACTATTCGCCAAATTTTGAATATTTCAACTGCAACTATTTTAAATATTATTGAACCAAATTTAATTTCTAATGAATTAATTACAAAAACAGTTAGGGGAAGAACAATTACTAAAAAGGGAGTTGATTTACTTAAAACATGTGATGTATAAACACTTTTAGTGTATATAAAAAAAGTAAAAAATAAGATAGAATTAATAAAGGTGATTATATGAAATTAGGATTATTCCATCCATCAGATTTTTTAACAGATAATAAAATTGATTTCCAAAACTCAATTGATTTTTTCATTGAAAAAGGGTTTACGATTATTAAACCAGATGAAAAATCAAAAAATCATGGAAGAAATGTTGGTCTTGCTTTTGAATTTAATAAGATGATTCAAAGAAAACCAAAATTAGTATTACCAACTTATTGTTTTGAAAATACTAATACTTTAATTGATTTAATTGATTGAAAATTAGTTAAAAAATCTAATTCAATTTTTTGTGGAAATTCATATGCAACAACAATTTTGAATGCAGTTGTTTCTAATTCAAATAATCGTGTCTTTTATGGTCCCAACTTTATTAAACAATTTAATCAAGAACAAAAAAATGAATACTATATTAACTTAATTGATTGTATTAATTCCAAATTTTCAAAAAAAGGCCAATATAATGAAAATAATATTTTATTAAATGATTGAATTTTTGAGGGAACTAAAAAAATTACTGGTAATTTAATCGGAGGAGAAATTGAGTCACTTATCAAAATTTGAAATACTCAATATATGCCTTCATTAACTTCAAATTCAATTTTATTTATTGATGGAATTCCAGAGGATGAATATGAAGTTGAATCAATTATAAGTTTCATGCTACATAATCATTTATTTAAAAAGCCAAAAGCAATTATATTTGCAAAATCATTAATGGGTGATCAAAAACTACAGCAATTAATAAAAGAAAGATTAAAAAATAATTATCCAAAAAATATAGTATATGGAATCGAAGGTATGTTTTCAAATAATATTATTTGTTGAGAGTTAAATGCTCAAACAACAATTGATTTTGAAGGTAAAATAATAACACAGATTTCACGATAATAGTAGCAAACTAGTGATTTTTGCCAAAAAATAGTGTATAATTTAAATAATGTTTTAGGGAAGAGGTTTACAGATGGATAAGAAAGTATACAACTTAAAAGAATCAAGTTTAGGAAAAATTACATTTTTGGATGGAACAGCATTTATCTCATTGAGTTTTATTGCAGATAGCGGAGAAAAAGTTAATGAAGTATTAATTTTGCCTTCAGTTGAAGAAGGACTAAGAAGATTTCCATCATTTGTTATGGAATTGGGATTTAAATACATTCAAGATAAATTTACATACCATAACCAAGTTGTTGGTTGATTAATTGAAAATTGACTAGACCCAGGTATCAAAACATTCCAAAAAGAAATGGCTGAATTACATGGCTTTTCAGATTTCTTAAATCAAGATCCAATTGAATGAATTAAAACAGAACCTGAAATGGTATCATTAACTTTAGTTCATATTGCAACAAGATATACAAATGGATATTTAAAATTACCAGTTAGAGATTTAGAAGTTTCTGTTAGATTTGTTAAAAACGTCTTAGCAATTAACTTCTGAGAAGATGGTAATCCAAAAACAAGTGAACCTCAAAAATAAACAAGAATTTAATTCTTGTTTTT
This sequence comes from Spiroplasma culicicola AES-1, assembly GCF_000565175.1. Lineage (NCBI taxonomy): Bacteria > Bacillati > Mycoplasmatota > Mollicutes > Entomoplasmatales > Spiroplasmataceae > Spiroplasma > Spiroplasma culicicola. The sequence goes on from NZ_CP006681.1 coordinate 594,530, forward strand.
TTATTTGTTATAATTTCTAAAAAGGGAGTGTATTAAAAATGCTAAAGAAATTTCTTAAAGCTAATTTGGGATTAGTTTTAACAGCTCCAAGCTTATTACTAGTTTCATGTGGTAATAATGAAACATCAATTATTTTTAATGATATGAACAATTTTATAGCTTATCAAAATGTTTTTACATATACAGATGAACAAGAACAAAAACACAAGTTTGAATTATTACCTCAAGAAATTGATCAAAGTGAAAATGAGCAATGAGAAAGTCAACCAGCTTTTATAGTTGGAAATGACAATTATTTGAGATTAAATTGTGAAAGATATATTTGTTCGTCACTAATTTTTGAAGGTAATCCATTAACATATGATCAATATAATAAACTATACGATAATGATTATAAAGAAACAACTAAAGTTCAATTCTCATATGATTATTTAGCCAAAACATTTAATTTAAATATTTCAGATCCAAATACAACAGAAGAAAAAGTTTTCTATGATTTTTCAAGCACTTCAATTGAAGTTGATGTTGAAAAAAATACATATTATTATGATCAATATAAACAAGATGAAGAATTAATTTTAATATCAAATCAAGATATTGAATTTGCAGCCAATGATGTATCTTCATCTAAAATTGATTTTTATGATCAAAATGAAAAATTAACAATACAATATTTGAAAGAATTAACAAATAATGAAACATTAACATTTAATGAAACTTCTAATGAAATAGTAGGTACTATTACACAAGAAAATCAAAAAAATATTTTTTTACAAATATTTTCTCATTTTGATAGTACTTTGAATTTTATAGTTGATGAACTTGAAGAAACTAATGAAAATGAGACTCAAAAAAGTTGAACAGCAACTTTTAAAAAAGAATTTAAGATGGATAATACCATCATCAAAAGTATTAAGTTAAATTTAGAGCAAACAAATGAAGATGGGGGAAAATAAAGTATGAAAAAATTATTATCAATATTGTCAATACTTTCTCTTAGTTCTCAACCAGTGGCTTTAGTTGCTGCTTGTGAGCCAATTGAATCATTTCCCTCAGTTAGTTCAAGTATTTCAATTGAGGATTTAAATGCAAAATTATTTAAGCATAATCGTATTGAACAAGTTTATTTTGATAATTTAGAGTATGTAGGAAAATATTTTGAACATTTAAATTTTGAATCAGGACTTGTAACTATTAAAACAACAGATCCCAAAATAAGTCTTAATGAAAATATGTCAGAACAAGAATTAATATTTTATAGTGATCTGGCAAATATTTTTAAACCAATCTCTTTATCAGAAAATGAGTATGATTATACTGGCTTAACATTTTTTATTGAAAACATTTTTATTGATGATTTTTCAATAAGTAGAAATGAAGATCAATTAGAAGCACATGTTGAAACTACAATGGCTGTTAGTGTTTTGAAAGGGTGAAAGATGACTGGAAAAATGTTATTAACAGTTACTCAAAATCAAAATTCAACAGGAGTAGTACCATTTTTATTTATCAATACTTGATTGAGATCAATTTATAGTGATTTTAATCCTATATTGGATGATAATGGAGTTTTTGTTTTAGATGAGGACTTTAATCAAGACTTAAATAATGTTAAAGAAACTATTTTAAAAAAACAATCAGCTCTTAAAGGATTAGCATTAACTGAAGAAGATATTGTTATAAAAGAAAATAAAACGGGATTTAAAATCTTAAATCAAGAATATAAAATTAAAGAAAATGAAATAGAAAAATAAAAGACTGCATAATAATTCTTATGCAGTCTTTTTTAAATAGCTGTCAATAATTGATGAGATAAGTGAATTTTTGAATATAATTCTTCACAAATAATGATACCTTGATTAAAAATAACAATTTTAGAATTTTTATCAATTGCGCCAGGAGTTAAATTGCTAATTTCTTCATCATCAATTTCATTTCCTATAATTGTGCTAAAGTAATGTTCAATAATTTCAATTGCATCTTTTTTAGCCTTAATGTCCTCATCTGATAGTAAAATTTTTAATTCATCTTTATAGTTTTCTGCTTGATTTGGATTTTGCGTTGATCAGTTTTTTAAACGATCTGCGCTTTTTGAAAGTTCAGTATCAATAATATAATTGATATCTTCAATATCAATTTCTGAAAAACTAGTATCAATACCAAGCTTATTATTTAAATTTCTTGAAATTTCTAAAGCTTTTGAGCAAGTTTTTACAATATTTCCCACTTGCATTTTAAAGATAATTTCTGTAATTTTTTCATGAATATTTGATGGATTTTCTTTAATAGCGTCAACTAGTTCATTTTGTAAACTGATTTGTTCATCTTGTCCTTGTTGAATTTTAATTGTATGTTCTTCAATAAAATCTTCTAAATCTTTAAAATTATTGATTTCGCTTAAACTTTGTTTAATATTACTAAATATGGTATTTAAAGTTGTTACATCTAAATTTAAGTCACCCATCATTTCGTGTTCTGGTGCTTCAAGTAAACCAGATTTTAATTCATCTAATTTATTTGAGAAGAATTCTTTAAATCATTTAATTGAATTTGAAAAAGTAAATTCTTGTAAAACACTATAATTGCTCATATTTATTCCTCTTTTGCCTTTGTATATAATATTATATTAAACAAAAAAAACTAAAAGTTTGCTATAATATTAAAAAGTAGGTAAATATTATGAATAAGGAATCAATCAAGGTTATTGATAATGGTTATTTTCTTTTAAATGAATTTCAAAATTTTAGATTTGATAAAAATACTGCAAAAAAACTTTTAGATAACATTCAATTTCCAATAATTGTTTTGGATACTGAATTTTTTAATTATTCGCATGATAATGGTGATTTTGAAACTAAATTATATAGCGAAGAGCAAAAAGATTTAGTTTATGTTATCCAATATAGTTTTGCAAAATCATTAAAAGAGATCGCAAATCGAGACAATAAGAAAGCCATAAAATCAATTACTATTAGACGAGCATATAATGATAATGGATATAACTTCCATGCACAATATAAAAAAATGATTACTAGTTTTTTAAATATGTGTCGCAATAAAGAAATTAAAACAATAGTTTGTGCTGGAGCTAGTAATGATATTAAAATTATTAATCAATGAATTAATGAAAATAAAAACTTATTTTCAAGAAAAACATTAAATATTGCATTTTATAATAAAGAGAAAAAAGAACTAAATGCCAATTACTTTGATATCTATGATGTCTTAGAAAATTCATTTAGTTTTTCAAACACTAATAAAGATGGTAGTGAATTTTATAATGCCAAAAACCTTCCTTCAGGAAAACAATCACAAGAAATGATTGCACTTACAAGTAGTAAAAAATTCTTTGATTGATTTGATTCTATTGATAATAATAAAAATTGAAAAAATGAAGATGAAGATATTCGCAGTCTTTGCAAAACTGCCTATACTTTCTTTGCTGCTCCAAAAACTCATAAGATGAGTTTTGAAGAGTATAAAGTTATGAATAAAGCTATCAAAAAGGTGATTGATCATTGTTATAATGATGTTTTAAAGGTATTAGTTTTTTTAGAATTTGTTTATGAATTTATTGCCTTACCTTATAATAAAAATTCATATATTAAAAAGTAGACATATAGTAGGTTTGCTTTTTTTTTTTTTTTTTTATCTATAATGAAAGAATACATTAAAGTTACTTTAATCTATCAAAAAAATGGGAAAAATGTGGGAAATATTATGAAAAAAATACTAAATTTATTAGCTTTTTTTTGTGTGGCTAATACAAGTATAACTTCAGTTGTTGCTTGTACTTTTGATTTATCAACACCACAAAATTTAAAGAAAATTGATACCAACAGACTAAGCTATGAAATATTAACATTTATTTATACTTCAAAAACTTTGCAAAAATCTTTAGAAGAAGTTGTTAAAGATGCAAACGAAAATTTAATAATCTATACACCAGGAATTTTTCAAGTAAAGGCAGAAAGTTTAACAAATGATCAAATTTCTTTTGAATTTAATGTTTATTCAAATTATGACAATGTTGAAAATATTGATCATGAATATACTTTAGATCAAAATATTGTAGCAATTAAACTAGAAGACATTGAAGCACAAATTAATAAAGTTTTAGAGATTGAAAAAATTTATCATACAGAAGCTGATGCACAAAAAAGTATTAAAAAAGCATTACAATTTGTTGATGGGATTTCAATTAATAAAATAAATGCACTTGAAAATATTAATGATTTATTTATTTTTGAAACTATTGATAATAAAACTGAAAAATGAGTTTTAGATGTTGATTTTTTAAAGAGAAATTGTCTAAATGAAAATTATATTATTGATACAACAATAAAAACAATAAGTGGAGAATTTAATCTGATAGACCAATCAGATCAATTAAAAGCATTTTTATATGAACCTTTAAGAAATATGATTAAAGGTTCAACAGGAACAGAATTTTTATATGACATAATTGATGAAAAAAATACTAGTTATAAAGATATGAGTATCTATACATTATTAGAATATTTAATTGGTGATATTCTAGATGAAAATAATAAAGAAAATATTGAAAAATATTCAAAAAAAATTATTATACAAATTATTGAATTATTATCTAGTGATCCAAAAGGAGATACTCCAATTATATTTAGTTATGAAGGATTTGAAACTAAAACATTAAGATTTAGATTTTTAGGACACGAATCATTTTTACAACCACAATTTGAGGATTTTTTAACTGCTAGCAGTGAAAAAATTGAAATCAGTCTAATGTCATACAACAATTTTATAGATAATACAAATACAAAAACTAGTTTAGTTTTTAATGCTTTGTTTAATATTAAACAAACAGAGTATTGATACTTTTCCGATTTTGTACACAATGAGTAGGGGTTAAAAATATGATTGAATTAAAAAATGTAACTCGCCAATTTAAAGAAGGCATGGGTATAAAAGATGTTAGTTTTAAAATTGCAGATAATTCTGTTGTAGTTTTTATTGGTGATAATGGAGCTGGAAAAACTACAACTATTAGAGCAATTGCAAGTGAATTAAAATTACAAAAAGGGGAAATTTTAATTGATGGACAAAGTTTATTTGAAAATAATAATTTAAAACGCTTGGCATTCTTTCCTGATACAGAAGTGATTCCAAAAGATTTAAATGTTGATGAATATGTTAGATATACTTGTGCAGCTCATGGAATTAGACGTAAAAAAATGTTAGAAAAGTCAGAAGGTATTTTTAAATTACTAAATTTAGAACCATATATAAATAAAAAAATAAAATTCCTTTCATCTGGAATTAAAAAAAGAGTTGCTATGGCTTCAGTCTTAGCACTTTCACCAACCTATATTTTTTTTGATGAGCCAACAGCTAATTTAGATATTGAATCTAAAATTGAATTTCAACAAATTATTAAAGTATTAAGTTCAATTGGTGTAACAATCTTAATCACAAGTCATTTAATTGAGGAA